>NZ_JBVVOS010000010.1:0-238413 GCF_055807515.1 Bradyrhizobium sp. Kon69
TTCCGCTTCATCTCTGGTCCTTCCCTAAAGGGCCAGACTCCAGTTCAACATGGATTAAGCCGCGGGGGCAACGTCACGGCGCCTGAAAGCAGCGGCGACCACCGCGGCGCTGGCCGGGACACCTCGGCCGGACGGCGCCACTGCACCAGGACGGCCCCGCCGGCGTTCTGGCCAATCTGCATCAAGCCAGAGCAGGCGAGTTACCGCCTCAAGCGCGGAGGCTGCCTACACCCGACCAAACGACCACGAGCGAGCCAAACGACATGCCCGACGCAGAAGCAAGGAAGCCCGTCACGCTCAGCCGCGAGGAACTGTATGCGCAGGTCTGGGCCACTCCAATAAGTCGCATGGCGGCGCAATACGGGGTTTCTGGCAACGGTCTTGCCAAGATCTGCGGGCGCCTTCATGTACCCTATCCGCCACGAGGCCACTGGGCCCGGAAAGCGGCCGGCAAGAAGGTCACCCAGGTGCCGCTGCCGACGATCCGTCCGGGCACGCCGGCTCAGGTGACAATCACGCCCACCCTCCCGGCACCGACGCCACCGCAGACGCCGCCCGAGCTATTGGAAGCCCTTGCCGCCGCCCGCCGGCTGACCGCCGGCCTCAAGGTCCCCGGCAGGCTAACCCACCCACATCGCGTCGTCGCCGGCTGGATCGAGGAGCGCCGGCGCTGGCGCGACCAGGCAAAACAGCTTTCGTGGGACCGCGGCGAATACGTTCCGCCTGACTTCATGCCGATGGAGCGCCGCCGGCACCGCCTCCTGAGCGCCCTGTTCATTGCGCTCGAGAAGCACGGCTACACGGCGAAGGTTGACGAACGCGGGCGCCCGGCGGTGGAAGTCGACAGGCTGCCGGTCGCCCTCACCATCAAGGAGAAATATCGCCAGGTACGCCTACCGTTCACCGAGGAGGAGAAGAAACGCGGTTTCAATCCGAACCGACCCTGGAAGCGGGAAATGCAGCCCACCGGCCTGCTGCAGCTATCGATCGAACCCGGCCTGCATCCGGCTCTCGCCCAGTCCTGGATCGATACACCCGACCAGTCGCTCGAACAGCAACTGCCGGAGATCGCGGCCGTCCTCGTTGCGGCGGCACCGATCCTGCAGGAGCGCCGCCGACAATACGAGGAAGACGAGCGACGACGACGCGACGAGGAAATGCGGCGCTACGAAGAGCGTCAGGAGCAATTGCGGGAGCGCAACCGTCTGCAGGGCTTCCTGGAGCTTGCTTCACGCTGGAGGCAGGTGGAAGACGCCCGCCTGTTCTTGCAGGCCTTGGCAGCGCGCGCGGCCAACGAGACGGCCGAACTCGTCGGTGATCAGACGATGGATGAATGGGTCGCATGGGCGCGTGAGCGTCTCACCGCGCACGACCCGGTCGAAGCCGGAGTCGCCACGGTGTTTCGGACGATAGCATCCATCGATCAATGGACATACCGCGGCAATTAGCGACGCACTTGTCATCCGATTAGCCCTTGGTTGAATCCGCTCCTCACTTACGAATGGCTCGTCGCTTAGGAACAGATTCATGCCTCAGACTAGGAAGCGCTTGCGCCGTAAGGCCATCCAAAAGAGCGCGGGCGACGCCTGTTGGGCCTTGACGGCGCGCGTCCGTTTTAATTGACTCCGATCTCCGAGGCTCGCATAGGTCGAATCAATCCGTGCCGTGCGGCGATTGGCGCTGTTAATGCCGCGATCATAGGCGCGCGGCGATTTCATGATGCCTCGCGACGAAGAACATAATTGCGAAAGCAGGATGGAAATGCCAACGACAGTTCTGAACCTTTCAGGTTTTTTCTATCCCGCCTACAAGGCCGCTAACTCGTCGTTTAGCGCCGATACATTCAAATGCGCCGAGGAGACTGTTCAAGAACTCCTCGATTCCACGACTACTCTAGACCACCCGGGAATGCTCCTGGGTAAGGTGCAGAGCGGCAAAACAAGAACTTTCATCAGTGTCTTAGCTCTCGCGTTCGACAACGACTTTGACGTCGCGATCATTCTCAGCAAGAACTCGCGCGCACTCATCGAGCAGACATGCAAACGTGTAAGAAGCGAATTCAAGTCCTTCATCGATGAAGGGGAGATTGAAGTCTACGATATAATGCACGCGCCCGAGCGTTTTGGGGCCTTCGAGCTCGAATCCAAGCTGATCTTTGCCGCCAAGAAGCAGACCGACAATCTTGATCGGCTAACGGACCTTTTTTCTCATAGCCCCGCGATGACCGGAAAACGCACACTCATAATCGATGATGAGGCTGACAGCGCTTCAATCGGTTACGCAAAGAAAGGAGGACTGATCGAGGCAAAGACCATCGCTTCTCAAGTAAGTACACTGCGATCAGCCATTGCTCAGTGTTCATTCCTTCAAGTTACCGCGACACCTTATTCGCTCTATCTCCAACCGACGGAGGTCGAGGTCGCCAATGTCATGACATTCAAGCCGACTCGCCCAACCTTCACAAAACTCGTACCAGTTCCTGAGGGGTACGTCGGTGGCGACATCTATTTTGGCGAGGCCTCGCGTAGTGAGGGCGATACGCTCGAAAGTCTCATTCATCATACTGTCGACCACAATGAATTTGCCCGCCTAAAGAAAAAGGACCGTCGCAGTCTGGATCCTGACGACGTTCTGACCTCCGACAAAATCGAAGGCTACAGAAGCGCAATCGTGAACTTCATCGTCGGCGGAACAATCCAGCGCATCAACGGCAGGAATGCCGGACTCAAGGACAAAAAGCTTAGATACTCGTTTCTTCTGCATTCGGAGCCCGGCCGAGAAGCCCATGCGTGGCAGGAGACAATTACTCGAACGATGGTCGCAAAGCTGTCTTCGGTCGCCGCCCATGGTGATCCTATCTTCACTCATCTCATAACCGCATCGCATGCGGACTTATCGCGATCTTTGGCGCTCGATGCTAAGCCCATCCCGCAACTGTCGGATATTCTTATAGCCACTGCCAACGCGCTGCGAGACGAACATGTAACGATTACAAAGGTCAATTCCGACGATGATGTTGCCTCCTTACTGGATGACTCGGGCCAATTGAAGTTGAGAAGCCCGCTCAACGTTTTCATTGGAGGTCAGGTACTCGATCGCGGGGTTACGTTGTCGAGTTTAATCGGATTTTACTATGGCCGGCGACCCAATAAATTCCAGCAGGACACCGTGCTTCAGCATTCCCGTATGTACGGCTATCGTCGAGCCGAGTTGGCAGTCACAAGATTTTATACGTCGCGGACGATACGTTACGCGATGGAGCAAATGGAGGAATTCGATACTTCACTGCGCGAGACGGTTGAGGCGGGCGGCGACCGAGCAATTCAATTCATTCGCAAGGCTACGGACGGATCGATCGTGCCGTGCAGCCCAAATAAGATTTTGGTGGCAACTACGCAGACTCTGCGACCCAACAAGCGGCTGCTGCCGATCGGGTTCCAGAGCGGATATCGCACAGGGGCGCGTGGCATAGGAGCAACCATCGAGGCCTTGGACGCCAGCATCGAAGCGGTATGCGGTTTCAATGGCGAACGTCCGACGCTGGTACCGCTTAAAACAGCAACCTACTTGTTGGATCAAATCAGGCCCACTCTAGAATTTGAGGATGATGAAACGCCGGACTTTGATTGGCCTGCTGCGGAGGCCGCACTCACTCATCTGAGCCATCAAGCGATCAACCCCAGCGATCGTGGCAAAGTGTGGCTCTGGGCTGCAACGGACAGAAACTCCTCGCGTCTTGCAAGCGCCAGTTCACATGCGACTTTCATCGAAACGCCGGATTCCGAACGAACCGAAGGACAGCTCGCAAAGCAGTTCGCGGTCCAACAACCCATCCTTTTCTTGCTGCGACAAAACGGCAACGAAGATAAGGGATGGAGAGGCACCCCGTTTTACTGGCCTGTCATTCGCGCGCAAACTCAAACGCCGACCGCGATTTATACGGCAAAAACGATAGATTAGGCGGCGCTGCTGACCTCTCATGAGCCTTGCCGCCCAAATCGGAGCTTCGCGGCGACTTGCTACTAGATATGGTCTCCTTGGACGCGGGGGACGATTGAAAAAGAAGGCCATGGGTAGCCAGCTATGCAAGATTGGATGCTGCCACGAATTACTGACTACTGGGACCAACGAGTTCGGGCCATAGACCGTCTATCACGGGCATTAACGGCGATTCCTTCATCTGACTACCTTGGAGAGATGGCCTTGTTGCGGGCGGCAATTGCCCGTCACGTTGGCGTTCTCACAGATCAGGACCTGATCATGGCCGCCGTAGTCATGGCCGCTGCTCGGGCTTGCTGCGGCTGATCTCGTCGATCAGCACCGATTCAGCGCCCCACACGGTGGCCGGCGTTTGGAGGAACCGCACTCCCGTCCCCTCGCGATCGGGATAGGGAAAGCCCACCAGGTCATCGAACGAGATCAGGCTGGCATTGTAGTGCCGATGCTGAAGATTCAGCGCCTCCGACAGCGAGTTGAGCAGGTAGGTCTTGCCAGTACCCGACGCACCGATCAACAGCAGCGGATCCCCGGTGACCAGCGCAGCGAGGATGACCGGCTCGATCTCGCCGAAGCCATAGACCCCTAGCGCGGTAAGATATGGACCGGAATTGCGGGCCGGCAGCGCGCTCGGCTCCTTCTTCTCGCAAATTTCCACAACGGATTGACCAGCCTTCGCGCGAAGACCCGACCGACGATTTGACATAAAAAACCCCGAGATTGCACACGCATCTGGAGGGCTGGCGACCTACTGTTGCCCTTGCGGGCCACATCGTCGTGCCACCGTTGCCGGTCAAGGCTGGTTGGCGGGACCGTCAGGTCCTCTCAGGATGCAAAATCAGCGTTAGCATGCCGTTATCGAATGTCAAAACGAAAGTCAGGTCGCGCGGCGGATCCAGAATTGGCCGAGGTACGTGGACAGGGGACCTTCAGCAAGGCAATCTGTCGAAAAAAGGCTGCACCTCATTTCGATCAGTCGCGTCCAAAGGATCCGGCCACATTGTTGGCGTTCAGCACGCCGATGCCGCTTGGATAGCGGTCCCTTCTTTTGCAATTTCAATTAGTTCCGATCATCTGGACGTTCTTGATCGCCATCTATACTTCTTCAGCATCAACCAAAACGATAGTTTAAGGTCCCAGCACCTTGGCAGCGTCAGACCAACTGTTAATCTCCTCGGGGAGACGAGACCGACTATCGCTGGACGTGGCCAACATCCTGCTGGCCGAGAAACACCGTTTGGTGCTCGCCGAGGACAACTGCGTAGGCGGCCTACTCGTGCGCGGGTCATGCCGCCGTCTCGGGCCAGTGCGTTCAATGGACATAAGACTAGTGATCTCGCGTGGCGCCATGCGCATCTAATGCATTCAACGCGCTCAGAGTTTCAAAGGGAATCGATGCCGAAGGGTTTGAGTGCTTCTACGGTTAAGTCGTGGTTCCAGTATCGATGCGAGCGCAAAGTTCGATACGAGCTTTCTAGCGATGAAGAACTCGCTTCTGTTCCCATCATCAAGGACGTGCGGGAGCAAGCATGGGCCATCCTTGGTCGAGATTTCGAGGACCGTATCGTACAGCGATTAGATAAAGAGGCGGGCGTCTTAGTACCTTCTCCTGGAGATCGAGGCGGATTGTCCGAGGTTCTCGCGAGCGCTTTCATTAGAGGAAAACGGCCTGAGCGGTATGCTGCGCAGATTAATCTTCGCACAAAAGAAACCCCGGCCTTCCTTCAAGGAGCGCGCCGGCCCTTTAGACTCAATATAACCAAGCATTTTCGCGCAACCTGGGGCAACCTTAGAGCGGCCTGCGCGGCTTCAGATAGGTCCAATCACGTACAAAAAGCATACAATTGTGACAGGGGTGACGGCACGCCGGCAGGCTTCGCAAAGCTCGCCGGCGCGCGACGTGACCCGACCCGCGGCTGGGAGACACTTCGCACCTCGGCACGCCATGGCCGGCATCGACAGGGAAGCGCCCGCGATCGCGCAAACCGCGGCAGGCGTCTTCCCTGCAAACGTCTGCGTCGCGCCGTTGGCGCCGAACATTCCCCCGTGAGCTCGGCAGGGGCAGCCTACGGGGTGTTCACTACCATCGGCGCTGGAAGCTTTATCAGCCCGTTGGACAACGCGGTCGCGCGCCCTGTGCGAGCGGCTATCATCTACTAGTTTGCATGATTGAGCATGCTGCGCGAGCAGGTTATAATCTTCGACCTCGGACGGATGTTGATGACACGACCCACTGTCGAAGCGCGTTTGACGCTCAACTTGCCTGTCACAAAATTGTGAGTCCACCTCATAGAAGGGTCGATTCGCCTGCTGCGCCGAACGTCTTTAAAACACGTCAGGATGGACTGAATTTCAACTAAATGGCGAAGCGCGCTGGTCGCGGCGATCAGCTTCAGACTCTCAACTGGTAGGCGGCAAGGATTCGAGAACGTGTTCGGGGCGGACCATAATCTTCATCACTCGCGGTCGCACCCTCCGACATTCGATCAAAATCTCGAATGAGAACTTCACCTCCAAGGCAGAAAAGACGCTGCGAAGAATCCGCCGGTCGGCGGGCGACGCCAGCTTGCTTGGCGGGCGGATAGCGGCTGAGCGAATCTTCACCTTCCGACCCGGTGCACCAAAACTCGAATCCTTCCGGACGCAACATCGATCTTCTTTTAACGCCGATTAACCAGGCCGGCTTTAGTCATTTCTACAGAAACCCATCGTTTGCTATGCCGGTGACCGTCGAACACATCGGCCGTCTTGCAGGGGTAAGTGACATTCCAAGACCATCGAACAAGGCGGCGCGAAAGAAGAGGCCGCTCAAGCCCGGGCGGGGCGCGGTAAAAGGCGCGTCGTTCGAGCGGTCAGTCTGCAAGTCGCTTTCCCTCTGGGTTTCTGGAGGTCTCCACGAAGATTGGTTCTGGAGGTCCGCGATGAGCGGCGGGCGGGCGACCGTGGGTCAGAAGACGGGGAAACACCTCGCATGGCAGGCAGGAGACATCAGCCCGACCGCACCCGGTGCCGAACGTCTATCGGAGTTCTTTTACATCGAGTGCAAGTGCGTAAGGTCCCTGGACCTCAGCAGTTGGATTTTCAGGGGAACGGGCAAAGGCCTGCAATTCTGGAAAGACGCGTGCGTCAAGGCGAATATCTATAGTAAGCACCCGATGCTAATCGCGAAGGAGAACGTAACCCGCACTTTGTTGATCGTGCCTTCGGTCCTTCCGAACATCGAGATTGCGTCCGCTGCGCTCGCGCGACTGCCGGATTCAACCTTCTACGATTACGAAACAGTCCTCTCTCAAGCGTTCTGGCTTGCGCGGCGTTAGACTAGACGCGTCTTCCCGCGCTCGACTAAGCTTCGACCATGAGCGAACGCCTCACACCTCTGCCGGGCACCGCGACCGCGGGACTTGGCGCATGCAGAACGCCGACGCGGTGATCTCAGACGGGCGCCTTGCGACATTCGCCGTTCTCGGAAATCCCGACGCCGGCGACGTCTCGCTGATCGGCACCGGGTTCTATCTTCAGGGCATGGCCCAATCTGATCGTCCGCGCCAAGATCGAGCGACAAGCAACAGGATGCCCTCCTGTACTTTTCGTTTCCGGGGTCCCGGGTGCCGGTCACGATGTGCTTATGGCGTGCCGCCAGTCTGACGCTCGGCTCAGGCCACAGAAGCCAATCGTTTGGGGCTTGGACCAGTATCGCTCATTGCCTCCGGCGCCCGTCAGTGCGCTTGTCCTACGGTCTGCTCGCGTTGATTGCGATCTGCGGTATGCAAGTCGCCGCCCGCCCAGCGTCCGATCATGACAGCTAACGCGAACATGAGCGCGACGAAGGCTATCCTCTGCATGCCGTGTCAACGCCAAGAACCCGCAGATGTTGCTTCCGTCGCAGTCGTTTGGCGCAGGCGCTTGTCCGCGAGCACACCCGGTGACCAATTCATGGGCCGCCTTGGAGTCGTGCCGGGTCCATCTCTTAAACCTCTCTCAAGGCCGGCAGCACGTGTTCCCCGAATGCGTCGATAAAGCTCAGTTGGCGCCGCCCGACTTGATGCAGATGGATTTCGGCGAACCCCATTTCCGCGTACTCGGCCAGCCACGCTCGGTGCTGTCCGAGGTCCGCGGAGACCAGGACTGACCGACGAATGTCCTCCCCCTTCACGAGACGGCCAACTGTGTCGAAATCCTGTGGTCGACGGAGGTCCCAGTTCACCTCTCCTCCGGCGACATTTGGCGCCCATTGGTGGAGCGCCTCGGCTTCAGCCTCTTGCTCGCTCGGTGCCCATGATAGCGCCGCCTGCAGAATGACGGGCTTGCCGTGCCCGCCGCCGCGGCGGAACGCCCCTACCACCTTTCCAAGTTGCTTCGGGGCCGCCTGAACCGTGATGAGAGCGTCGGCCCAGCCACCCAGCCATTCTGCCGTCTTCTCGGTCACGGCAGCACCGACCAACATCACCGGCTCTTCCGGGCGGCTGTAGAGCGTTGCCTCGATGACCGTGACGCGGCCACGATGAGTAACGGTCTCGCCCGCGAAAAGCGCCCTGATGATCTCTACACATTCAAGAAGGCGTGCGTTGCGCTCCTGCTTTTCGGGCCATGGCAGTCCAGTGATAGATTCGTTGATCGCCTCGCCGCTGCCGAGCGCCAGCCAAAAGCGACCAGGGTACATCTGCGCCAGGGTTGCAGCGCCCTGAGCTAATACGGCGGGGTGATAACGATAACCTGGTGCCGAGATGACGCCGAAGGGTAGCGAGGTCCCTTCCATGGCGGCCCCGAGCCACGACCAGGCGAACCCGGAATGGCCTTGGCGCTCGCTCCAGGGATGGAAATGGTCGGACGACATCGCGCAGTCGAAGCCCGCCTCCTCCGCGCGCTTGGTCCAACGCAGCAGATCCGACGGCGCAAACTGCTCGTGCGAAACGTGGTATCCGAAGCGCGCCATCTTTTCTCAGTCCTTGCAGATGGACATCGGTTTGCTCTGCGTACAGCAACGTGTGCAGCCTGCGTGTACCTGCAACGCCTCAGCGCAAGCCGCCGTTCCTTTGCTGGCGAGAGGCGCGAACTGTTGGACGCGAACCCTTGGATTTGGATATCACCCGCCTGGTTGAAATGAACGACTTCGGGTTTGCATCTGGGACGTGACCGCGCACTCGCGGGCTTGAGCATCGGTGATGTTTTGCAGCTGGCACTCTGACATCAGCCGGTCGCCAGTCTCGCGGCGGACTGCCTGCGAGATGAGGAAGCCCGCCATCAGCAGCGCAAGCAGCGCAACGGAGATTACCCGCGCATCTCGCACGATAGTCCCTGTGACTTGTCGACCCTCTCAAGCAGGGGCGTACTTTGAACTCCCAACGAGATGCACGTTTCCAAGCTGCGTGGGGTTCACCGCGCCCCGCAGTGAATAGAGGATGGTGTTTGCCGCGGCCAGCGTCTTCCTGCGCTGGCAAGTAGGAACGCCCGAGCGTGCGGCGCGTCGTCACAGGTGCGCGTCTCTCGCGCTCGCCATCAACCAAAAGAGACCATGAAACATTTGTTAATACCGCCTACTCCAATCGATACAGCGATAGCGACTTCAGCAGCCCGCCACACCAACCCCGTTATTCAGGACTTTGCGAGATCGATGACATGGGCGGCTGATGCTCGTGTACTCGGTACGTTGGCGGCCGTAGGTTGGATCGTGTCGCGCGGAGGCGATAGGCGGCAACGCCTTGTCACAAATCACGTAGCTATATCGCTCACGGCAGCAGTCATGTTGCCGAAGATCATAAAGCGAGTGATCGATCGAACACGACCGGACCGAGTCGTCGTAGGCGAGGACCGACGCGCCGTTGGGACGTCCGGCCAGCCGCATGACTCCTTTCCGTCGGGACATGGTGTGCACATTGGTGCGATCGTCTCAGCTCTGAGTTGGGCCTATCCCAAGAAAACAGCAGTATTCCTGGCGATTGGGGGCGCGTTGGCAGCAACCAGAGTGGCCGTGCTTGCGCACTGGACGACCGATGTCGTGCTGGGACTGACCTTTGGCGCGGCGATCGAACGAGCGGCGCGACGCGTCAGTGGAGCGCGACGCGGGAGTACCCGCGCCTGAGACAAGCAATGACCGACAAGCCCCTCCTTCTCTTTCCCGGGATGATCGGGCCGCTGCGAGTGGCCCGGGTATACGGCTACCTGGTTCAGTACGGAGACGCACTCTACCATCCCGGCGGCACGCAGCCGATATGCACAATGGCTCTGGCGCGGAAAATGGTCGAAGGCGGCTGGCTCGAGCAGCACGGCCAACGCTATGAGCCGACGAAGCAGGGTCTGCGAGCGACGGAGTGAGGTCGTCGGAAAATTAAGGAACGGCCCCAGGCCAGGGGGAAGGACCAGGGCTGAGGCCGCTCCGGACTACCTTACAGATAGCCGCATGCGTTTGAAACGCATGGAGAAACAAAGATGGCTGCTGCACATCGCTCCTATCTACCGTCTTGTTCGTTCCCGCCGCCTCATCCGATGCCACTTGACGGGCACACCACGATGCTTCGCCGACGCAACTGAGATCACGAGCACGCGTGACGTCAGATCATGGACGGCTGAGCAGATCGACGGGATGAGGAACCGGGCAGCTCCCAAACAACTTTGGACACGATGATAAAAGAATCTCTTCGGCAGCAGGCCGACCGAGCTGAGGCACTCGCCGCCCAAACGGCGGACGATCAAGGTTCGCGATGCCCTCCTCCAGGCGGCGAGACAGTATAGAGAGCAGCTCAAGACCGAGGAGAGTAAGCCGAGACCCGAGGCGTAGCCGCGGGCCCTTTGGAAGCCCGACGCTTTCGCGGGTTCCGGGATTCGGCTTAGCGGGACCAGGTAACCGCGTCCACTCATTGCCATCCACGGTTCCACAAATCTCGACATAATCTTGTCCGGATTTCCCATTAGTTGCGAATAACTTAGCCGAACAGCGGGGGCGTTGGACGGGCGGCACCACGCCGCTGCAGGAACCGCTATGCCTTCATCGACCACTCTGCCTTCCCGCTCGACCGCCGCAGTCCTTCGCGACGGCGTCTCCCGCCTCCAAGCCACGCTGAAACTCACGACGGCGATCCTGGCCTTGGCCGCCGGCGTCTACACTTATCTCGGGGTCCGAGAGCTGCTCAACGGCAGCCCGACAATGGACGTCTTTGCCGCGGCCATCTATTCGGTTGCTGTCTCCGTGGGCATCTATGCATTCTGGGTGTTCATGATGGAGCTCATGCCGCATGTGCTCGATCGTGTTGGCCGTGGCTTGATGATGGGCTGCATGCTGTTGGGCGCACTGATGATCGTGGCCATGTCGTCGTGGCTGAACGCCTCGGCTTTGGCAGGCGCCGCCGCGATCCAGCAACATCTAGCCATCACGGTGCAGAACTACGCGCGTGACCTGGACGCTGCGAACACCAACGCTATCGCCGCGCAAAGCCTGCTGCCCGATATCCAGCTCGCGTCCTCGCGTTTTGCGAAGCTGGCCGAGGCGGAACGTACGGGCTCGCTGACCGGTACGGCGGGATCCGGCACGGTCGTACAGCTCCTAACTCAGATGTCGAGCCAACTCGACAGTCTTGGGCAGCAGGTGCAGGATTCCGCCAAACGCGTTTCGGCGTTATATGAGCAGGGTGGCAAAAACCTTGCGAAGATGCGCGAGTTGATCTCAGACCGCGGGCCGATATCGTCGCGAAGCGATGCCTTCGCAAGTGAATCGCTGGCGCTGATGGGCGTGATCGCCAACCTGCAACAGACGTCGGTGGCACCCGCCGTCAAACGGGCAGCAAGCTCGCTGTCTTCCGGCTTCATCGCACCCGCGCCCGGCGGCCGCTCAGCCGATTTGGCGGAGCGCCAGACTGCGGTTGTCAGCAAAGTCGAATCCTCGATCGCCGCACAAGCGGCTTCGCTCGCCAATGCCGCCGACAAGATCCTGGCGCTGCCGCGCATCGAGCCGTCGCGTTTCCAGACCATGTCTCCCGCCGAGGCTGTGCTGCATTACGCCGCCGATTTCATACCGAGCTGGGCCGGCGCCATCTCGATCGACCTGATGCCTGCGGTGCTGGTCTTGATCCTGTGCGTCGTCCATGCCTCGATCCGGCACCAAGAGCTGCCTGGGGTCGGCACGTCCGACATTACCGTTGCCGAATTGGTCGCAGCATTGGAGATGTCCGGCGATGTCGAGCGTGCGCGGCGCTCTAGCTGGGCCGATCCCCTGCAGACGCCTGGAGACACGACGCCTCCCGAAGAGCCAGTAGCGTCGCCCCCGTCGTCCGAGGAGAATGTGACGTCGCTGTCGACTATCCGGCACACGAAGTAACCACATGGCTTTTCCAGCTTCTCTCCAGAGACATCTCGTAGGCTGGCTGACCGGCGACCCCGACCAAGCAATCCTGCGGTGGATCTTTCGGTCAGTGCTCGCCTCGACGATTGCCCTGCTCGCGATCGATCTTGCTCAGGTCAACGGATGGATCACATCAGCACCGGCCAGGGATCTACAAAGCCGACCCGAGCTTGCTGTCCCCCTCGCCCCTGGCTCGATGCCGACTGTGGTGGAGCCCGCCTCCACCCAGCGCGACAAGCGGCTGGTATCGGTGCCGCAGCCGGACGACACATTGAGCCGGCCAATGAGCTTCGAATTAGCCAGCGGTGGCCGCCTGATGGCTATGGGTACGATCACCCCAGGTTCATCGCAGGTGTTTGCTGCGGAGATCGAAAAGCGCGGTGACTACGTCAAGACGATTGTTCTTAACTCGCCCGGTGGATCCGTCGCAGACGCCCTCGCGATCGGGCGTCTGATCCGCAAACGTAACTTCGCCACGCGGGTTGAAGCCGGGCGATACTGCGCATCAGCATGCCCGCTCGTTTTTGCCGGAGGCGCGGAGCGCCACGTCGACCCAAGGGGGCTCATAGGCGTGCACCAGATTGTAGCCATTAAGTCTGCACCTGGAGGGCTCGGCCCCGACGAGATGAGCTTTGCCCAGCGAGCATCCGCGCAGTGTTTGGCTTATCTCGTCGAAATGGGGGTAAACCCACGCGTATGGGTTCACGCGATGGAGACACCACACGACCGGCTCTTCGTTTTCCAACCCGATGAGCTTGTGGCGATGAATCTCATCACTGCAGATCCGCCGCGATTATGATGGGCGAGCTAAGAAGAGCTTGCTGCTCACCACGCTTCCGGCCGCGCGCTCCGGGGAGGCCTTTCCGCCGCTCCGCGTCGCCTTGCTCGAAGCCGCCCTTCCCACCACCACGAGGGCTGCGTCCTCGACCCCGCAAGCGCTCGGCGGGCCCACACGATTAGGCCAGGATGGTGAAGAGTATCGCGGATATTCCGATTGTGGCCGGGAGCGTCAATACCCATGCCAGGATTATCCGACGGACCGTTTCGAACTGCAGGCCCGCTCCTGATGCCACCATTGTTCCCGCGATTCCGCCGGTGACAACGTGCGTCGTGCTCACCGGGTACCCGGTAAGCCCCGCGGACCCGATCAGAGTTGCGGCGACTAGCTCCGCGGAGGCTCCTTGGGCCGGCACGAGGTGCTTTCGGCCCAAGCCCTCACCGAGGGTTCTCACAATTCCCTTATATCCGAACATGGTGCCGCACCCCAGACAGAACGCGCTGATGATGCGAACCCACCAAGGTGCATACTCGACGGAGCGCATAATCTCATCGTGCGTCGTCTTCGCCTTCAGCCGATCAGATTCCGACAGCTCTTCCGAGCTTTCGGCAGCACGGAGTGCCGCCAAAACCTGGTGCAGCTTCGCCCTCGTCTTGGAGCGATCCGCGGCTGGGATCTGCTGTAGTGAATGTTTGCTCGAGAACTCGGCATGGAGCTCATTCGCGCTTTGCACGCCTTGCTGCTTCCGATCGTCCCCACCACGCGCGATCAAGTCGGCAGCAACTGGCATGCAATCTGCAATCTTCGCAATGGAAGTCCGGTCCATCGAGAGGTTCAGGGCGTAGCTCGCCGGCGTCAGCCCGATGATGGTCAGCATGATCAGCCCGATACTTTTCTGGCCATCGTTCGTGCCGTGCGCGAACGAAACGCCCGTGCAAGTCAACAGAAGGAGCACGCGCAGGCCGATGGGTGGAGGCAGAAGGTCCTCCGGCGTCTCGAATGCTCTCTTGTCGCGGATGGCAACTGCAAGCAATTTAAAGAGAGCAAGCGCAAGACCGAATCCGAGCAGCGGCGACAGCAGCAACGAGCCGAGCACGATCCCTATCTGAGCCCAGTCGATCGCAATCGTCAGATCTTGCGCCCCCTTGAATGCGACCGCGAGCGTAACACCGATTAAGGAGCCTATCAGCGCATGCGAGCTCGAGTTAGGAAGAGCCAGCCACCACGTTCCCACGTTCCAAATCAGCGCCGAGACAAACACGGCCGTCAACATGCCCACGGCTTGGCTGCCGTCCGGCGGTGAGAGCACCTCGGGCGGAATGATTTCGACCAAGGCGTATGCGACAGCGACGCCGCCGGCAATAACGCCAAGAAAGTTCATCAAGCCGGACCATATCACGGCCGGTGTGGCACCAAGCGCATGAGTATAGATGACGGTCGCAACCGCATTCGCCGTGTCATGGAATCCATTGGACAATTCGAAGAGCAGCACGAGCGCGAAACAGAAAGACAGGACCAAGACCGTCAGTGCAGATCCGCCATCGATGGAAGGCAACATCGTCTCGGGTCCCCGGCAACTCAGGGCAAAAGCTTCGTCCAGGGCGATTGTTCCAGCCCCAAGAGCCACTGCGAAGTTTCAGGGCTGTTTCGCCAAAATTGATCGTCCCCTCCGGCCCGGACCTGAAGCTTGGTGACAAGCAGGAGAAGAACCGCACCCTCGCAATTAGGAACGAGGGGGTGGATCTCGAATTGCGTGTGGTGCCGGCCGCCTTCACGCGAATGGGCCAATCCTCTGCTCGTTCCGGGGCGCGGCCGGCTTGTGTGTTCGCGCAAGGAAGCTCTAATGTACCAGCTCATTCGCTCCCGCCCGGTGATCTCCGGCACGATCTTCATTCTTCTCGGTGTCTTCTTTGCCGGGGCCGGCGGATGGCTCGTCGCGCTTGGCGGCAGCTGGTATTACCTGATCGCTGGGATCGGCCTGATCGCCACCGGCATTTTGCTGATCCTTGGCCGTCGGCTTGCCCTGGTCATCTACGCCGTAGTTTGGCTGTACACCCTGATCTGGGCGTTCTCCGAAAGCGGCCTAGACCCATGGAATTTGATGCCCCGCGTCGTCGCCCCGACGCTGCTCGGGCTCTATTTGTTGATGCCCTGGGTGACGCGAAATCTTGCTCCGCCGTTGCGCATGGACCGGCGTGGGTCTGTCGCAGCGGCCGGACTCGTCATTGCCGGAATGCTATGGGCAGCGGGCACCTGGTTCGGGCCCCAGGCCGCGCATTCGCAAATGACGGCTCCCGTCGACCGTACCGCGGCAACCGACAATGATTGGCCATTTTACGGGCACGGCCCCGAAGGAGACCGTTTCGCCGCACTGAACGAAATTTCGCCGGCCAACGTAGGTCAGCTGAAGGTAGCCTGGACCAACCGCTCAGGTGATAGTGCCGACCAAGCCGAAATCCGCCACGAGCGCGAATTCCACAGCGAAGCCACTCCGCTCAAGATCGGAGACACGCTGTTCACCTGCTTTCCGCACAGTGTCATCTTGGCCATCGACGCGACGACGGGCAAGACGAAATGGCGCTTCGACCCTAAACTCGATCGGGACGGCAATCCCTATCTGGTCTGTCGCGGCGTTGCCTATTACGAGGTGGATGATCCCGCCTGTCCGCGTCGAATCTACGCTCCGATGTTCAATGCGCAAATCGTGGCGCTCGACGCCGAGAGTGGAAAGCCATGCGAGGGCTTCGGCGACAAGGGCTTTGTCAACCAGCTCGAGAACATGGGATCATCGCCGGCGGGCTACACCATTTCCACCTCGCCGCCGCTCGTCATCAATGGTCGCATGATCGTCGGCAGCCGTATCCGCGACAATCAGGCGGTGGACGAACCCTCGGGTGTAGTTCGCGCTTACGATCCAAAGACCGGCGCGCTCGTTTGGGTGTGGGACATGGGCCGCGGGGACGACGCGACCGGGCCGCTTCCGCCGGATCAGGTTTATACAAGGGGCACTCCGAACGTCTGGGGGACGCTCACCGCAGATCCCAAGCTCAACATGGTATATCTGCCGCTAGGTAACGCCACGCCGGACTATTTCATCGGCAATCGCCGGCCGTTCGACAATAAGTACGGCAGTTCGATCGTTGCCCTGGATATTACCACAGGCAAGCAGAGGTGGTCTTTCCAGACAGTACATCACGACCAGTGGGACTTCGATCTTCCGGTTGGGCCGTCCCTCGTAGATCTGCCCTCGGAGTCCGGGCAGGTTGTTCCCGCTCTCGTGCAGACAACGAAGCAGGGGCAGATCTTCCTGCTGAACCGGGAGACCGGAGCGCCCGTCGCGTCGGTTGAAGAACGTCCGGTGCCCACCGATGGCGTTGTGCCCGGCCAGCCGATATCGACGACGCAGCCGTTCTCGGTTGGAATGCCTTCCTTCACGCCGCAACAGTTGAAGGAGAGCGATATGTGGGGCGCGACGCCAATCGACCAACTGATGTGCCGGATCGAATTCCATCGCCTCCGTTACCAGGGCATTTTCACCCCGCAAAGCACGCAAGGCATCATCGGGCACCCTGCCTTCGATGGCGTGTCCGATTGGGGCGGCGCATCGATAGATCCCGAGCGCAAGATCATGGTGCTCAACACCATGGTGATGCCGTTCAAGATTCGAATGATTCCGAAAGACAGCGCTGAAGCGAAGCAAGTATCGGGTGGCAGTCAAGTGGGCGAGGCGCCGCCTCCGAACACCGGAATGAACTACTACCCCCAGCGCGGCACGCCGTTCATTGCAGCGGTGGGACCCTGGCTCGGCATCTTCCGTACACCCTGCGCCGGCCCGCCTTGGGGCCAACTCTCCGCAGTCGACCTGAAGAGCCGGAAGCTGCTTTGGAACGTGACGCTCGGGACCTCGCGCGATACCGGCCCGTTCGGCGTGCGCTTGCCGCTGCCGCTCGGCACGGGCGCTCCCAACGTAGGCGGCGCGGTCGTGACCCGGAGCGGACTCATCTTCATCGCCGCGACGACGGACCAGTATCTGCGCGCGTTCGACCTGAGCACCGGGAAGGAGCTGTGGAGCGATCGTTTACCCGCGGGTGGCCAAGCGACGCCGATGACCTATATGGGTTCCGACGCCCGTCAATATCTGGTCATTACCGCGGGCGGCCACGGAGCTCTCGGCACGCGGTATGGAGACTACACCATCGCTTACCGCCTGCCATAGGGCGACGATTTTAACCTGGTTGTGGGACTGCCGGCGAAAGCTGCTGCGCGCCTCTGCGGCGAGATCAGGTCCGGGTCTTGGTCGGCCCCTGATCCGCTCGATCTCTCCTGGTCAAAACAACTACCGAGATCGCGAGCACGCCGAGGCTGGCAACCACGATTCGACTGCTCTGCGGAAAGGAGACGAGCATACTTGCAGCGATCATGACCGCCGCGAACAGCAGATCCAGGGCAAGGTGCGATCGGAACGGAATGACCGGCAAGAGGCCGAGCTCGTAGTCAGTCAATAGACTATAAACCAGGGCGCTTCCGCCAAGCAGCAGAAGGATGGTCTTCCGTGTGCTGTGCATGTCGTAGAGATAGGGCAGCAGCAGCACAATCAGCCCCACGGAATAGTCGGCTATTCCGTGGATTGATGTGGAAAGTAAGCGCATTGCGGTCTCCGGCCTGTCGAGCTGAAGGCGGACCAAGTCGGCCCGAGCTGCTGGCCCCCTGAGGCTCACTTGAACTCTAGCGCCACATTGTGGGGGCTTCGCCGAGGGCGGTTCGCCCGACGTGCTTCAGATTGGCGACCGAAGTATCGCCGGCCATCGCAGCTTCGAGAAGCTTGGAGGCGACATATGTGCGAGCGCTGGTTTCGTAGCGGGAGACGCTCACGCAAACCTCATCGAGAACCGCCCGCAGAATGGCGGTAGTTTCGGCGTCGAACATGGGAACTCCTCTTCCGGCACCCGAAGCGATACCGGAATCCGGGATTTCGGTGATTCAATTGAGTTAAAATGTGAGAACTTTTTGAGCTGGCCGTCGTCTGCGCCCACGTGCAAGATGCTCGAGCATCGGCTTCTTTTACTTTTTCGCCATGACTCAAGAGAGCTTCACTCAACTCCGTCCTTCCAACGAGTCAGCCGCACGACCCGCTCCAGCGTCAACCCTTGAACAACGATCGAGAACACCACCACCGCGTAGCAGATCGCCAGAAGTTCGCTCTTCCATTCGCTGGAGCCGGTACTCAGCGCCAAGGCAACCGAAACCGCACCGCGCAACCCACCCCAGGTCAGGACGACGATTGCGGGCCAACGGTTCGGATTCCTTTTATGAAGCCACAAGGCGGTGCCGATGATGCTTGCCGCTCTGACGAGCAGACCGAGCGGGATCGCAATTGCCATGACGAACAAGGTCGAGCTTTCGAGACGCGCAAGCCCGAGCATCTCGAAGCCGATCAGCAAGAACAGCAGCGAGTTCAGAATCTCGTCGACCACTGACCAGAACAGCGCAAGATTGCGGCGCGTCCTTTCGCTCATTGCCTTGCGGCGTCCGCGACTGCCGATCAAAAGGCCCGCAAGCACCACCGCGATCGGGCCGGAGGCGCCGAGACCGTTCGCGAGCGCATAAGACCCACTCGCAACAGCCAATGACATGGTGATCTCCAGGGGATAGTCGTCGATGCGCTTCATGGCCATATAACCAATCCAGCCACTTCCTGCGCCAATGATGACGCCGCCACCAATCTCTCGCAAAAGATCAAAACTGATGGAGCCAAACGTGGGATGCGCCCCTACCGCATAGGACAGCGCGGTCTGAAAAAGCACCACCGCTACGCCATCGTTGAACAGGCTCTCTCCCGCCATCACCGCCTGCAACTTTTTGGACAATCCAACTCGCGACAGGATCGTACCGACAGCCACGGGATCTGTTGGCGCCAGAATTGCACCGAGCACGAGGGACCAGGAGAGCGGCATCTTCACCCCGGTGAGGCTGAAGGCGAAATAGATCCCCAGCCCAAACAGCGCGGTCGCGATTACTACGCCGGCCGTCGCCAGAAGAAAAACCGTGATCTTGCGGGACCACAACGCAGAAACATCGACCTGCAATGTACCGGCAAAAAGCAGGAAGCAGAGGACGCCGTTCAACAGCGTATCCGGCAACTCCCGGATCCCTAGAAAGTCCTGGAGTGCCAGTCGCAGGTTCAAAGCGGGAAACAGAGCGCCGAACGCGATCACGACAAGCGATGCCATGAGCGCAACCACCGTCAGCCCAATCGTACCGGGAAGCCGCAGAACCGTCCGGTTGAGAAGACCGAACGTGGACGCAAGACAGAATAGCAATGCTATGAATGAAAGTGGCGACATCCCTCGGCCCTGATCGCGGCCGCATGCTCGATAGTCCAGGCTGGCACGTCACCACGGCGAAACTGGAGAGCCAGTATCCGGGCGCAGCACGCGACTTGAGCCGCGCCCGCTCGTCTGACTTCGCCAGCGGGCTACTTGTCGCTGCCCTGCCCTGATGAGCCGGACGTGGCGTTGCTCGTCGCAGGTTGGCCCGTCCGACCCCTGCCTGGACTGATCCCACCCGCCGCATTGTTGCCGTAGCTGTTGCCCTGGTTGGTATGGATGGTGCCGCTGGCGTTCGTGCCCGCGGTACCCTGAACGCTCGACGAATTGGTCGTCGTTTGTCCCGCGGCCGACCCGCCCGAATTGCTCTGCGCGAGGGCAAAGGGCAAACTGCCAAACATGAGGCTTAGAAAAATCGCGATATACTTCATGTTCTATCTCGGCTCCGTTTTCGAAATGGATCTGCAGCCTCGTCGTACCCACGCCGGCTGCTAAAGAACATCAGCGCCATCAGTCCGCAGCCAATCGCGAGCGAAAAGAACGATCCAAGGCCAAGTGCGATCCAGCCGTTCTCGTCCATGGCGACGTCGTCGACGCCATTGGTTGCATCCGAGACCCACACGATACCGACCACGACAAGTGCGAGCATGGCGCACAACGCAACGATGAGAATTGCTTGACCTAGGCTTAGGCTTCGCATGGGCGGCTCCTTCGACCGGCAACTGCAACGATGCGCGGCGGTTCCTAAGACAGTTTCCGGCTGGGCTGCCGCTTCGCAATCTCTGCTTTCAGATCACAGCAGACACGGCCGCCTGCGTCGGAAGAGCCGGCATGCGCGAACAAGGTAACGGCGGTACGCCGGCAGCTGAGAAGATGATCAACAGCTACGGACTTCTGAAGCTGTCAGGGTGAGGAAGCCGGCGGCTTTTCTCTGTTCAGACGGGGGGCCGAAGCCAGCTCACTAGGAACTGCGGCGCCGTCCACATTGTTCATCTCCGATGGAAATCATCGCGTTTGCAGTCCTTGCGCTGGTACTTGTCTTGGCCATCGCTCGTCTGACCGCCGGCCGGCGAAAATCCCGGCAGGAACTTGGCCGAAGCCAGGCCGCGCGCGAGTCCCGCCAGATCCTGAAAGAGGTCTCGGCACGAGCCGGAGATTCCGGCGCGCCGGCGCAAGTCGCAGTCGATCGTAACAACCGTATCGTCCCCAGCGATCTCAGCCCTAACGGGCGGCGAACAAATGCGCCACCTCGCGACGACGAGCCCATGGCCTGATCGCTTCTTGAAGCGGCGTCCACTCGAATCGCTTTCAAGCGCTCGACTGAGGGGGAGCCATCCGCGCGAGCCTCGCCTCACATGCAAAAGGCCCCGGCCGGAGCCGAGGCCTTGCGGCTTGTCAGGGGTACATCCGCCCTGCACGGCCGAAGCAGGTCTATACGTCTTGTCTAAACGAAACGGCGGTGACCGAAATAACATGTGATGGGGTAACGGAAAAATTCGACTTGCGGTCG
Source organism: Bradyrhizobium sp. Kon69 (assembly GCF_055807515.1). Taxonomy (NCBI): domain Bacteria; kingdom Pseudomonadati; phylum Pseudomonadota; class Alphaproteobacteria; order Hyphomicrobiales; family Nitrobacteraceae; genus Bradyrhizobium; species Bradyrhizobium sp. Kon69. The sequence continues at coordinate 20,943 of NZ_JBVVOS010000010.1, forward strand.
ATCCGCCCTACCAGCGTTTCACGGGGGCCGGGCCGGCCTAATATGAAGCCATGCCGCGCATCGCTTGGGTGAACCATACGCCGCGTGAATCGCGGAAGGGTTTATCAGCGAGATTGGCCCAAATGCCGGTCCCGATCAGGAGGAATGCAATCGTTAACGTCAATAAACGCGCAGTATAGCTCATCGCATTGCTCCACTTCAGCTATAATCTGCGAACGCAATGCAGGCGATGGGGGAACGTTCCTCACCACAATCGCCGTTCAAGATTTGGCAGCGAAGCCGGTGAGCCACGCCTTTCGGAGGACATCGACTTAACTGATCTGCTCGCGACCGATCGGCTGGGACAAGCGATGGCCAGCGCCCGCGCTGGTTCAAGGCATTGGCTACTCGACGGCCGGCAGTGATCTCGCACCGGGCGCGAACCGGGCCTTCACTCGCTCTCGCGCATTCTGGAAGAATATGTAAAGCATCGGGATCAGGAATATGCCGATCAAGCTTGCCGCCAGCATCCCCCCGAAGACCGCAGTGCCTACCGCGCGTCGGCTCATTTGGGCAGCCCCCGTTGCGATGACGAGGGGCACGAGCCCGAGGATGAAGGCAATCGACGTCATCATCACCGCGCGAAACCGCATGCGGGCGCCGAGCACCGCCGCATCCTCGACCGACTGCCCGGCCTCGCGCTGCTCCTTGGCAAATTCGACGATCAGAATGCCGTTCTTGGCGGCAAGCGCGATCAGGACAACGAGGCCTATCTGGGCATACAGATCGAGATTGAGCCGTGCGATCCGGATCGCGAGATAGGAGCCGAGCACGCCGACGGTGACGGACAGGAGCACGGGCACAGGGATCGTCCAGCTCTCGTAGAGCGCGACAAGGAAGAGGTAAGCGAACAGCACCGCGAGACCCAATATGACGGCGGTCTGGCCCGAGGCCTGCTGCTCCTGAAACGCCGTGCCGGTCCATTCATAGGAGAAGCCCGACGGCAGAGTTCTGCTGGAAATATCCTGCATGGCGGCGATGGCTGTTCCGGAGGAAACGCCGCCTGCCGGAGCACCGTTGATGGTGATCGAGCGGTAGTTATTGTACCGACTGATCACCTGAGGTCCCTGCACGATCTTCGCAGTTGCGATCGACCGCAGCGGGACCATCTCGTTGCGCGCGTTCCGAACATAGATCTGCCACAGCGCATCGATGTCTGCGCGGTCTTTGGCTTCGCCCTGAACGTTGACCTGCCAGGTCCGTCCGAACAGGTTGAAGTTATTGACGTAGTAGCCTCCTAGGGTTGCCTGGAGAGCGGTGAAGACGTCGCTCATGTTCAGCCCCAAGACTTCCGCCTTGGCGCGATCGATATCCAGATAGATCGACGGATTGTTGGCCGAGAAGGTGGAGAAGACGTGCGTGAGCCTCGGATCCTGGTTGGCTGCGGCGATGAGGCCGTTCATGGCAGCGTTCATCGCCTTCGGATCCTGACCTTCCAGCGCCTCGAGCTGGTACTCGAAACCGCCGCTTGTCGATAGGCCGATGATCGGCGGCAGGTTGAATGCCATGACATTCGCTTCACGGATCTGGCTGCCCATGGCAAAGGCCTTCGCGATCAGCGCCTGCGCGGATTGCTCGGCACTCGTTCGGTCTGCAAACGGCTTCAGGCGGACGACAAGCAACGCCGCATTTGGCTCGGCTCCAGCGTCGAGCAGCGAGAATCCGATGATCGAGAGCACGTGATCGACGCCGTCCAGCTGGCGCATTTTTTCCTCGACCTGTGCCGCGACCTGACTGGTTCGGGGTACGGAGGCGCCATCTGGCAGCTGGACCATCACGAAAAACGCGCCCTGATCTTCCTCGGGCAGGAAGCCGGTCGGCGTGATCAGAGACATGCCGAATATGCCGCCGGCACAGAGCGCGACCAGCACGACGGATACGGCGGCGAGCCGCACCAGGCGGCGAACACCAATTGCATACCGATCCCGCGTCCAATCGATGCCACCGAGCACACGTGCCATGATGCCGCGCCGGGGACCCGTATGCCGCAGGAACAGCGCGCATAGCGCCGGCGAGAGCGTCAGCGCGTTGATCGCGGAAATCACCATCGCCGCGCTGATCGTGACTGCGAATTGCCGGAACAGCGTGCCGGAGATGCCCGGTATGAAGGCGATCGGAACGAACACCGACAGCAAGACGAGGCTGATGGCGATGATCGGCGCGGTGATCTGGCGCATCGCCTCCTTCGCGGCTTCCGCAGGCGACAGCTCCGGGTGCTCTTCCATGACGCGTTCGACGTTCTCGACCACGACGATGGCGTCGTCCACGACGATGCCGATGGCGAGCACCATCGCCAGCAGCGACACCGTGTTGGCGGAGTAGCCCATGGCCAGCAAAACGGCGAAGGCGCCGATCAGGCTGACGGGAACAGCGACGGCCGGAATGATGGTCGCGCGCAGATTGCCGAGGAACAGGAACACGACGATCACGACAAGAATGAAGGCTTCCGCAAGCGTCCGAAGCACCTCGCGGATCGTGTCGCGCACGAAGGTCGTGGAGTCGTGGACAACGCGGTAGGTCAGGCCTGGTGGAAAGCGCGGCGACATCCGGTCCAGCGTCGCTTGCACGGCATTGGCCGTCGTCACGGCATTCGCGCCTGGGGCCAGATAAATGCCAATGGGAACGCCGGGCTTGCCATCTATCCGAGCCTCGCTGTCCAGGTTCTGCGCGCCGATCTCGACGCGCGCAACGTCGCGCACGCGCAGCACCGATCCATCGGGATTGGCACGCAAGACGATCTCGCCGAACTGCTCGGCCGAGGCCAGGCGGCCCTGGGTCTGCACGTTGAACTGAAACTGCTGCTGATCGCTGATCGGACGCGCACCGATCCGCCCCACAGGAGCCTGCACGCTCTGGCCCCGGATAGCGTTGACGACATCGCTCGGCGCCAGGCTCAGGCTGGTGAGCCGCTGAGTATCGAACCAGATCCGCATCGAGTAGTTCATGCGGGCAAACAGGTTGGCTTGCCCGACACCCGGCGTCCGCGAGATCGCGTCGAGCAGATTGATGATGGCGTAATTGGTGATGAAGACAGGGTCTTGCGCGCCGGTTTCGCTATATAGCACCAGGAACTGCAGTACCGCCGACGATCGTTTCTGGACGTTGAGACCCTGGGCCTGCACTTCCGAAGGAAGCTGCGACAGCGCGGTCTGCACCCGGTTGTTGACGTTGACGGTGTCGATGTTCGGGTCGGAGCCGAGCGCAAAAGATACTGTGAGGCTGTAGCTGCCATCATTGCCGCTCGTGGATTTCATGTAGAGCATCTGGTCCACGCCGACGATCTGCGCCTCGAGCGGCTGCGCGACACTGGATTCGACAACGGCGGCGGACGCTCCGGGGAACATGCCAGACACCGTGACCTGGGGCGGCACGATGTCCGGGAATTGAGCGACGGCGATGCGCAGCAACGCCAGTCCGCCGGCGATGGTTATGACAAATGCGATCACGATGGCGAGACGCGGTCGGTCGATGAAAATCGCCGAGATCATGTCAGCGCCCGCCTTTATTGCTATTCGGACTTGCTGCCCGGCCGCCTCCCTGGCCAGCGCCTTGGCCAGTGGTCGTTGATCCACCCGAAGCTGCTGCCGATCCCTGTGGACGGCCAACGGCTGCTGTTCCGCCGCCCTCCTCTGCAATTTCCTTCATTTGGGCTTGGAGCTGCGAGCTTGCCGGTGCTGGCGAAACCTTGGCTCCAACTCTGACCCGCTGCAGGCCCTCGACGATGACCTGATCGCCCGATTGCAGTCCACCGATAATGCCTGCCAGCGTCGTAGTCGATTGCCCGACCTGGATGCGGCGCTGCTCCGCGGTATTGTCCTTTCCGACCACGAAGACGTAGCTGCCCTGCTGGTCCGACAGCACAGCCGAGCGCGGCACCGCAAGGACGTCGATCGGCTGTACGCCCTCGAGCAGCACGGTCACGAACTCGCCGTCAAACAGCTCGCGGATCGGCGTGCCGCCCTCGACGTGCTGGGTGGGAGGGTTTTCGATCTCGCCGCGCAGGGTAATGGTATCCGTGTTGGTCGTGACCGTGTTGTTCGCGAAATTCAGATGGCCGGTGCGATCGTAGGCTCTACCGTTGGGCAGGCGCAGGCGAATGACCACCGCACTGAAGCCGCCGCGCGGCGCATAGCGGTCGCGCAGCGTCAGAGCCTCCCGGACAGAAACCGGAAACGTCACGTACATCGGGTCTTGGCTGACAATCGTGGTAAGCACACCGGAAGACGGGCTCACCACGTTGCCCTCGGTCACGGCGGTCCGGCCGATCTTGCCGTCGATGGGCGACGTGATGTCGGTGTATCCAAGATTGATCTGCGACGCTTGCACCTGCGCCTCGGCGGCTTGGACCTGGGCTTCGAGGCTGCGCTGGTTCGCGATCGCCGCATCATAATTGGACTGCAATCCAGCGGGGCCGCTCAGCAGCGCCCTCGCACGCTCGGTGGTCAGTCGAGCGTTCTCCAATGTCGCCTGCAACTGGGCGACAGCAGCCTGTTTGGCCGCGAGGTCGGCCTGGAACGGGCCCTTCTCGAGCTCGTAGAGCTTGTCTCCGCTCTTGACCTCGCTGCCGTCCGTAAAGAGGCGCTTGGTCAGAAAGGCCGAAACCCGTGCGACGACATCGACGTGGCGAACGGCCTCTACACGTCCCAGGAACTCCTCTGACTGGGTCATAGGGCGTGGCGCCGCAGCGATCACGCCCACCGCAGCCGGTGCGACAGGCGGGGTTTGGGCAGATGCAGCGGACGCGAGTACAAATCCGACGCAAAACAGGAGCAGCCCGGGATGAACCCGCGCACGGGCGGGCGACCTGCCCTCCCTGCGGCAGTGGCGAAGCAGAGAGGTGGCGAGGGCCCCTAGCACCAGCGGCACAGAGGACTCGCGAGCGCGAGCACGACTGGGATCGACCTTCTTCTCGCTTTTGTTGGCATTCGGGCGGACCTGCCTAGGAAGGAAAAGCTTACTGCCGCGGCCAGGGCCCGCGATGCGGCCGCATGCGTGCCGCAGAGGACGGACGAACCCGCTCACGATAGCCTGCGCCCCACGACACGTACTCGTTTCCGTAGTGGAGCCAGCGGTAACTGGGAAGTTCGACGCCTTCAAAAACCGCGCCGGCCGAATAACCGCCCATCGCGGGTCCAATAGCGGCGCGCGCATGCGTCGGTGCTGCCAAGGCAAACAGGATTGCGGGTGCCGCCAGAACAGGTGCCTTGCTCTTCATCCTTGCTCTCCGCAGGTGGATACGCTGCAACAGTCTCGTCCACGAAGCGAGCGAGTAACTGTCCCGGATGGTAAGTCGTTCCTCGCGTCAGGGAGCGCTCCTTAACCTGTGTTAGCTCCAAACGCGCTCGGCTCCGGTGCGGGAGTTTTAGCAGCGCCTATTCGGCGGCCGCATGAGCAGGGGCCGCCGCGAGCCGCATGCCCAAGCTGACGGCGATCAGCACGATCAAGTTGACCGCCAGCGCGACGATACCGATGTTGAGATCCTGCACCTGCGGTGGCAGCCAGGGCAATTTATGGAAATTGAGACCGGTAAGGCTGACGAACGCAACCGTGGCGATACCGGCGAGGATGCCAGCGGCTGCCCCCTCACGCGTTGCGATGTTGCGTTTCCCAAGGCTGAGCACCAGAGAGGGAAACAACTGCGTGACCAGGCTGTATCCCATCAGCAGGAGAGCCACGATGGTCTCCCCGCCCCTCAGTGTGAAGAACACCGCGACGAGCGAGATCACCGGCACGAGCAGCTTTGCCACCCGCGAGACTTGCCGATCGTCGGCGGAAGGGGCGACCACGCGGTAAAGATTGTTGGCGATCAGCGTCGCCGTGGTCATCAGGATCATGGATCCGGGCACCAGCGCGGTGAGCACGCCGGGGGCCCCTATGATGCCGACCAGCCACGGATCGAACGTCTTGACCGACAGTTGAACAGCGCCAGGTCTATGTCCGGCCCGGTCAGCCCGGGCACCTGCAGGATCGCCGCGAAGCCGACGAAGAAGACGAACAGCAGGATGAGCTGATAAAGCGGGAGCACGATCGCGTTCTTGCGAATCACGGTCGCGTTTCGGGCGGTATAGATCGAGCCGAAGCTGTGCGGCCACATGTAGAAGCCGAGCGCCGTGAGCAGTACGGTGGACGAGAACCACCACAGGCTTTCACCATGCGGGGGCAGGACCGTGAAGCCGGGCTTGGCTTGCTCGATCGCCTGAAACATCGACCCGAGTCCGCCGTAATAGTGCCAGGGAAGGTAGAGGCCGAGAAAAACCACGATGACGAGAATCAGGATGTCCTTGGCCACGGCGGTCCACGCCGAGCCATGCACGCCCGACACCATGACATAGCCTGCCACGACGGCAGCGCCTGTCCAGATCGCGACGTTAGAGGAAATCGCCCCGTAGCCGGCGATTTCAACGATGATCCCGAGTCCCTTGAACTGAAGCACCAGATAAGGAATCAGCGCGACGATGTCGACGAGCGTCACGATGATGCCGAGCGCCGGGCTGTCATATTTGCGGACGAAGAAGTCGGACTGCGAGTAGAGCCGGTGCTCCTTGGCAAAGCGCCAGATTGGCGGCAGCATGAAATATGAGAGCACGTAGGCAAGTGTGCCATAGCATAGAATGTAATAGGCCGGCGCGCCCTTGCCGTAGGCGAAGCCGCTTCCGCCGAGAAACGTGAAGGTGGTGTAGATTTCTCCCGCAAGCAACAGGAAGACAAACACGGCCCCAAAGCCACGGCCACCCACCGTCCATTGCTCCAGGTTCATGTCCTTCCCGCGCTGCGCGAGGAAGCCGAGCGCGAGGGCCAGCAGTGCCGCAGCCGCTATAAACGGGAGCGCGCCATTCACGGTTCACTCTCCTGGTTGGCGCGGTCAACCGCGTAGATCACCGCCATGATGAGCGACGTCAGGAGGATCCAGGCCACGATCCAGACCAGCAGGAACGGCAGGCCGAAGACGAGCGGGTGCACCCGGTTGACGAAGAACGGACCAATCAGGAGGGCTAGGAACGGCGCGACGGCGATCCAGTGTATGCGGCGCATGGCGGAAACTCTTGCTGTGGCCAAAACCGGTGCATTCTGCAAAAGTTCCTGTGACTTCCGGGGGACGTGAACACCGGATGAAAGATCTGGCCGTTCGGCGCCCGCCGGGCCCACAGTCGGGGTGCCCTGGACAGATGGACGGGGTGACCTCTGCGGAGATGCTGGACTTTCATTTCGTGGTCCAGATCAGCGTCCCTTCCCTTGTCCGAGTTCGGAACGGGACACTTAACTCACCATTGATAGTCCTGCACTCCAGACTTCCTCCAATGAGCAAAGTCGTCCTCGGCGTCACTGTTGTCGGACTCGCAATCGTCATAGCGACCGCGGTGTACGTCATGCTGATCTGAAACATCTCGGCCACCTCACGAAGTCCCTCAGGAACGGCGCGCGATTCGCTCCGTTGACCGGCGCACATCAAGGAGATTTTTCATATGCTTAAACTTTCGATCCAATCGGCCGCATTCGTTGCAGCCGGCGTGCTGCTACTCTCCGCGCCTGCTGCCAAGGCGCAGGATTACCGTTGGTGCATTCAGGGCAAAGGCGTCGGCTACCCAGGCGACTGCAGCTATTCGACACGCGCTCAATGCCTGGCTTCGGCGTCTGGCCGGAATGTCGGTTGCGGGATCAATCCGCGCGCCGCATACCGGCAGCAGGACCGCCACCGAGGCTGGCGGTAGTTGAAGGAACGAGCGGCGCGAGTGGCCTGTTCCGCCCGACCAACTTAAACATTCAGCGCACGCAGAGCGGAGCGCGCCGCGCTTCTGCCGTTGCGAGCTACCGGCGCGGGCCGACTGCCCCATTCAATGCTTTCCTGAACTCTCAGGTTTCTTCAGCTGGGGCCCGAAATGTGCGCCCAACGCGAGGATGACGAAGAAGAACACGGCCTTGAACTCGCCTCGGGCTGCCTGAAGGCTCGCTAACACGAGCAGAGTTAGGATCGTGTATTTCATGATCACTCCCATTGCTGGAGAGTGGCGCGACGGGGCATTCGTGGCTTGACATCACCCTCAGCCGCCGCACCCGCGCATCCACGCCGGCGGCCGATCTCGGGAGCGGAGCTGTCCTTTAGAGCGAATTGCAAAAGCGTGGGTTCTTGATATCTCCGCGGTCTGACCCGCAGAGCGGACCTATTGGGCCCCAGCCTTTTCTCCGGCGACTGGGGCCCCCATGTTCGGCGGCAGGTGGCGATGCCTTTCGGCTGCCGTCGTCTGAACAATCATCGCCGCTTCGAACGACAACTCCGAACGGGAGATGAAAGTTCGGACCGCCTCCCTTATGGGCAGGGTCGCCGCGAGCCGTCGCTGCTCAAATAGGTACCCGATGTCGGGTCATACGAACGGAAGCGCTGTGCGCAGTACGCGCTCGCGTTTTGTTGCGCCTGACTGTTGGCGATCGCACCGCCGATCAGAGCGCCCGCGGCCAATCCGCCGATCACGGCGGCGCCGCCCCCATAATGACGGTGCCGCCACCCACCACCGCGATAACCGCCGTGCCAATGGCGATATTGGACCTGCTGAATGTTGGCGTCCGGCGTGATCGACGAAGGCGCGATCGGTGCCGCCTCCGCCGGAGCGCAGGCAGTCCCGATCAAGAAGCTTGCGATTGCAAGTTTGCTTACGAACGTCATTGGCAGTCTCCTGGTGTGGTGGCTGGGCTATTGTGTCGCTGGGGGACTATTCAAGTCAGCCTGGATCGGCCATGTCGCCAGGCGCGTGCTGCTCGCCTTGATCGGTGAGAGTCGGAAATTCGCCCTGGTTCAACAAAGCTTCGATCGGCTCGGCCGTATCGTTTGTAATAGGTCTTTGCATCTGGGGTTTTGCGTCCTCAAACGCGATCGCCAGACGCGCGAGCTCCCAATGGGCTTCGGCTTTGCCCTCTGGCTGTCCTTCGTCGAGCCACATACGATGAGCTCGTTCGCGTATTCTTTGCTCGATATCGTCGATCATGTACTCGCCCTTCAGATGATCTTCGGCATCGAGTCGCCTCGGTCGAACACTGGGCTCTCAAAATCGTCGACTTCAGTCTCGTCCTCGGCTGCCGCGCGCACTGCTTCTTCCGTCTCACTCAGTCCGTCGACGGTTTCGTTGGCGCCCATCCCGGGCTGGTGCTGCCCCGTGACCTCGCTCCTTGGCCGCGCGCCGACAGGCCGATCGACATCCGCGGCCGACGGAGATGCCGGATCAGCCCCCAGATCGTCCTCTCTGCCTGATATGCCTGGAAGCAGTACCCGGTCAGATCCCCGCACCTGTGCCGTATTGGCGAATTCCGATTCCGATGATTTGTTGAGTTCGTCCTGATCCAACGCTACGCTCCTGTCTTCTTCGCACGTATTAGCGTTCGGCGTTGCGTATCGTTCCTAACGGCCGCTGCAGCGCGCAGGTAGTGATCGAAGGGCGGTGCGGCTCGCGAGCGCTAATCCTGCGCGTAGCGAAGGAACGGCCAAGTGCTGGGAAGACTTCAAGTGATCGCCAGGCAGCGTCGGAACGACGCGCGGGCAACGTCTCAATATTCGATCGAAGGAGCATCAGCATGAGTGATACGGGACCGAAGCCTGCGGGCGCCTCCGGCATAAGGTCGGGGCTGCAGCCAGGCGGTACGACGCCAGCCAGCCGAACTGGCGCTATCGGAGGCGCAATTGGAACTGGCGGCGGCAGTACGGCGAACCACCCAACCGGGAATGCGAGAGAAGACGAGCCCGCCCCCGCCGATCCGGATAAGACCAGCAGACGGTAGCCTCATCCCACCGCACGGATCTTTTTGAAGCACGGGTGCGTGACTTCTCTGCGGCGCGCCCCTAGGAGATGAGCCGCGCACCCCGCTGGAAGGTGAGATATTCCCAAAGCCAGTTGATGGCCACCGTTATCCTGTTCCTCAGTCCGATGAGGAAGTAGATGTGGACCACGCTCCAGAAGAGCCAACCCAGCAGCCCTCTCAGCCGGATCCGCCCGAGCGACACTACGGCGGACTTTCGGCCGATCGTCGCGAGATCGCCCTGGTGACGATAGACAAAGCGTTCCGGCTTTCGACTTCCCCCTGATATTTCCTCCGCAATGATAGACCCGACGAACTGCCCCATCTGCTTCGCGGCGGGTGCCAGTCCCGGCACCGGCTTGCCCTCGCTCTTTGCCGCCGCAAGGTCGCCGATCGCGAAGATGTTGCGATGAGGTGAGACCCGCAAGGAGTCGTCCACAATTACCCGGCCGGCGCGGTCGGCGGGGGCTTCGAGCCAAGCCGCGGCAGCGCTCGCGCGCACACCTGCAGCCCACAAGGTGCAGCAGCAATCGATACGACGGCCGTCGGAGAGTGTGACACCGTCCGCAGAAACGTCCGTCACCGAGCATCCCGCCAAGACCTCGACGCCCATTTTCCGCAAAGCCTCGCGTGTATACTCGGAGAGCTCTTCTTCGAAAGTCGGCAGCACGCGCTTACCAGCGTCGAGCAGCACGATTTTCGCGGACCGGGGATCAACCCGGCGAAAGTCGCGCGCAAGGACGTTATGCGCGACGTCCGCTATCGCGCCGGCAAGCTCGACCCCAGTCGGACCTCCCCCCACGATCGCGAAGGTCATGGCCTTTTGCCGAGGCGCTTCGTCCTGCAACCGCTCGGCCTGCTCAAAGCAACTCAGGATGCGCGCACGAATTCGCGTAGCATCTTCGATCGTCTAAGGCCGGGCGCGTACTGGGCCCAGTCAGGGTGCCCAAAATACGAGCTGGTCGCACCAGTTGCCAGCACAAGGTAGTCGAACGGAATCGTGAGGCCATCGAGCGTTGCGACGGCGCGAGCTTTGAGGTCTATGCCGCTCACCTCGGCCATAATCACCGTGGCATTCTGCTGCCTGGACAACACCGACCTGATCGGCCAGGCCACATCGGCCGGCGAAAGCGCGGCAGTTGCGACCTGATAGAGCAAGGGTTGAAAGCAGTGATGGTTCTTTTTGTCGACCAGGGTTACGTCGACATCGACATCTGCGAGCGCCCGGGCCACTTCCAAGCCTCCGAAGCCGCCGCCGACCACCACGACCGAAGGACGCTTTGGCAAAAAACCTCCCACCTGGGTTAGCAAGACTGCATCTGGACATCTAGTTCAACTTGCCGAGCGTGCGGGCCCGGCACGTTTATTCTGCGCGCAGTTCAACCGCCGAAATTGGCCAACGCCTCGGCGAGCTTCGTCAGGATTTGAGTTTTCATGGCGTTCCTTTGCTGCTGATCAATTGGACCCGCAGGGCTTCGTTCCTATCCGTGTGCTGTGCGATGCCTGATCTTGCTCGCTGGTTTGAGGGTGCGATGACTTCATTTTGCGTCAGATTGCGCATTGACGAAGCGCCGTCGGCGCTCAAACCGTGCTGCCGATAGCGGCATCGATCACGCTGTGGTCCGTCACCCCTCCCGGATCTTGCCTGGTCGGCACGAACCGGCGGTAGATCATCCGTTCCCGCCGACTGGCGACTTCGGCACGCGCCATGGCCCGGCGGATCATCAACGAAGCCCCGAAAGGCAATTACGTGAGGGTCATGGCAAATGGCGGCAACTTGACGCCGCAAGTATCCAGTTCGATATCCGCATCTTGCTCCGCTACCCAGAGTAGTCTCCCAGACCAGCCTAGGCTCCCATGCGAATAAAGGCGGACGCAAGCATCCACATGTTAGCGGGGCGTTGCTGGGGCGCTTGCGAATGGCCCGCGCCATCTCATCGGGCCGGGGAAGCGGTTGGCAATGTCCAATGCTCCTTGTTCATTTGTCTCCAGCGCTATTTTCTGCGCGAGCATGACGTCCCCTTCAGCCAAGGCCCCTGCAGGGACAAAGCACCATCCCGGGCCAAGTTGGTCGTTTCCATCAAGCTCGTTGATATTTGCTGATGTTCCTCGCCTGATGCGATATCGCTTCCCGCTGTGACAGCCGACGACGTCAAAGAAGCCATTTGCTTCGAATTGCTTCTTCTGGTGAGGCGACAGCCAAGCGCGGAGCAGCTGCCGCGCCCGAGCATGGCTTGTGTTCTCTTCGCGGGAAGCGCGGTACAACAGCCTTACGGCCCATGCCCGCACTCTCCAGCGGCCTCGACGGGAGTTACGCATTCGCCCAGCCGACTAACCACCCACAAGACGCGGGAAAAACAACGTCTCTTCTACGGTGGGATCGAATCTGGAGATCTTGCTCACGTCGCCTTCGGCAGTCCGGACCGCCGCGGTGAAGCCTTTGCCCGTCAATTCCACGAAGCGCCGCTCGGCATCTGCCAGCGCCCTTGCATCGGTATTACTGAAGTCATGACGGCTATCGCCGCTGTGGTCCATCACGATATGCGTTGCCATTTAGGGCTCCCATTGTCTGCCTACCAGCAATGTTGCAGAGGACGCACCCGTTCCTATTACCCCTCTGAGCGCCGGCGCTCCAATCGTCGGGCGATAACAGGAGGTTGCCGCAGCCGGGCGGCGGAGAATCACCGAGCGATGCTCGAGCGTCCCAGCCATCGGGCACAGCTCGCGGCCTCCCGGCGTGATGAGGACGCCGGACGCCCAGCCGTGCAGGAATGCCTAGATCAGCTCGGCATTCGGCGAGCGATCGTGCTCAACCATTCGGGCCAGCAGTCTGCGGCTGCTGAATTGAGCCCGGACCGAGAAGAACGTACTGGCGGAGCCGGGGGCCCAAAGAGACGATATCTACTCACGCCCAATGGCATGCGCGTAGGAACGTCCGTTCTGCGGCACGATTGCAGTTCCGAGGGCGTTTCAGACCGGCTTCGATCTCCTTCCGGCCTGCAGGCCCAGCGGAGGCAGCAAGTGACGGACGATCCAGTTAGCCGACCCGAACGAGGCGCACCCGGCAGTGACGAAATGTTGCGCCTTCTGGTGGAGAGTGCAACGGACTTCGCCATCATGGCCTTAGACCGACAAGGCGTGGTCACAAGTTGGAATGTTGGGGCCGAGCGACTCTTGGGCTACGCCGCCGACGAGATCGTCGGCCGCGACGGCGACATCGTGTTCACGCCTGAGGACCGCGCTGCCATGGCTCCTCAAAAAGAGCGCGAGGAGGGCCGCGCCCGAGGGCGGGCGGAAGACGAGCGCTGGCACGTACGGAAGGATAGCTCGCGCTTCTGGGGGTCGGGGGCCATCATGCCGCTTGCGGACGGGAGCGGCTTCGTGAAGATCCTGCGCGATCTGACCAAGCGCCGGAATGCAGAGGAGCAGCTCCGCAAAAGCGAGGAGCTCTTTCGTCTGCTGGCGACCAACATTCCCCAACTCGTGTTCCGCACGCGCGGCACCGGCGAGCGCAACTGGGGCAGCCCGCAATGGATCGTGTTCACCGGAGTGACGTTCGAGCAAAGTCTCGGCTTCGGTTGGCTCGATGCGGTCCATCCCGACGATCGTAATGTGACCGTGGCGGAATGGACGCAGGCTCGTACAACCGGCGAATACTACATCGAGCACCGCATCCGACAAGCGAAAGACGACGAGTACCGCTGGCATCAGACAAGGGCGAAGCCGCTCGGCCTCGCTCAGGACGAGGACAGCGACTGGGTCGGCACCTCAACAGACGTCCACGACATGCGAGGGCTCCAGGAATGCCAAAAGGTCCTCTTCGCGGAGCTCCAGCACCGAACCCGCAACCTGCTTGCGGTGGTACAGTCGATCGCGCGCCAGACGATCCGCACCAGCGGCTCGACAGACCAATTCGCGACCGAGTTCGAGGGCCGATTGCGCGCTCTCAGCCGAGTTCAGGGGCTGCTCGCGCGGGTCGACCACGGCGCCATTGATCTGCGGGAGCTTATCGAGCTGGAGCTAACGGCGCACGGCGACGGAGGTGTAGAGCCGGGCAAGGTCACGATTGACGGTCCGCCGGCCATGCTGCCTCCCAGCTCAGCTCAAACATTCGCGCTTGCGATCCATGAACTCGCCACCAATGCGCTCAAGTACGGGGCTTTGAGGCAACCGGCGGGTAGGCTCGATATTCTGTGGGGGCTGGAGGGAGCTAACGGGTCCAAACGGCGAGCCGTGCTTGACTGGCGCGAGAGCGGCGTCCAGATGCCGGATGGAAGCGACCGTCCGGCTCGGAAGGGCTATGGCAGCGAGCTGATTGAGCGCGCGCTCCCCTACCAGCTTAATGCCAAGACCTGTCTGGAATTTGGTCCCGACGGCGTGCGCTGCCGGATCGCAACCGAGATTGAGAGCCATGGGGCTGTGGATGGCTGATGCAGCGAGAAGGGTGCTGGAAGGACGACACGTTCTGGTGGTCGAGGACGAATACATGATCGCTGTCGACCTTGCGAGGGCTCTCGAGGATCTCGGCGCGACGGTGATCGGTCCCACAGCCTCCGTGGCAGATGCCTTGGCGCTCGTCGCAGGAGAGTCGGCGCTCGATTTTGCCATCCTCGACGTGAATCTCGGTGCCGAGAAGGTTTTCCCTGTAGCCGACGATCTGCGCGCGCGAGGAGTGCCGTTCATCTTCGCCACCGGCTATGACCAGTGGCTAATACCGAGCGCATATGCTGACGCCCCCCGGTTTGACAAGCCGGTCGACGCGCGTGCGCTTGCACGCGCGCTGTCCACCTCCGAGTAGAGAGCGCAAAGCAAAGGCTTTTGCGTCCGCCCGAAGGGGGACAGCGAATGCCGCCGAGGGTTGCAAGTCGGCTTCTTCGTCCCGTTTATGTTTTCCTTCGATCGGCATCAGCACACCTCTCTCCGGCCACTGCCTTGCGCGGCTACTTGGTGGGTTGTCGCTTTTCTCTGGGCGTCTCATACCGGCAGATGGGCGGAACGACACGCCGATGCTGACGGCGCGAGATTCTGGGGCTCGGTGACACGCCCGCCATAACATTTGCGACGGCCGAGCGAAAATAAATCGCAGGCGCGATTAGCTTATGATCCTGCAGCTTCCATTCCGCCGGAGATACAACCGCCGAGCAACGGAAGGAAGTGTCAATGTTGATCAAACGCAGGCGACGGTTCAAGCAAACAGTTTCTCTCGAAATTCGGCTGGCGAAGTTCGCCATGACTCTGCGAGAGCAGGCGGATCAGAAACCTCCGGGAGAGGAACGCAAGTCCTTGCTGAAGCGCGCTTATAACGCAGATCGAGCAATAGAGCTGGAGCGGCAGCTGCGCGAACATCAGTAGCGCAGCAGGGATCTGAGCGCCGAACGACCCATGACGGCCGTTCGGGGCAAGCATTGCAATCTAGAGAAAAAGGCGTGAAGGAAGGCTTCTGGATCCGACTCGTCATGCTTAACCAGTGCGAGACCTGCTCCGCTCACCCCAGCAGCACGCAGACGGCAAGTGGACAGTTCCGAGGTCCCGCCCGGCTGCCGGTGGAAGGCAAAGTTCGGAGAACGCTCCATCTGGGCCTGGCGCTGCTATCAAGCAGCGCTCGCATTCGGATGCATGACGAGCCTGCCCCGGAGGCTCGCTCCGGCGCCAGATGCAGACTTCTGCGGAACGGAACGAATCAGCCCGGCCGCGTTGAATCGGCATGTGTGCCGTGGCATTGCGTCAGTCTCGTTTGGGAGTATCGCGCGTGCTGGGCGCGGTGAATTGAGAGACTACACAGGTGACGATCTTTGGCGAGGCAAGCCTTGGCAGATCGTCGTTAACAGCCCAACCTGAACCTACTTCAAGCTGACACTAACAGCCACGGAGTAGGCCCCGGTTGGGTGCGCGTCGGCAGTTCATGTGATGAATTGGCCACCTTCTTAACGTGGATCAGTACGTTCGCGCTTAACTCATCACAAAGCCCGTTTGGGACTCACAGGACCTGTTTCATTCCTGTTAGGTTATTTTCTGTCCCCGGCAGATATCATTGGGCGCCGGCGCTGAGAGTTCAAGCGACTCCCGCCTAGCAGGCCGGAGTGGATACGCCATCATTCGGGTCTCATGAGGATGATCCGATGCCGGCAAATCTCGCGTCAGCCCTCATCACCAGACTCGCTGTGTCGAACCATCTGGATGGCGAGGACATCCGCGCCATTCAGAGCCTGCGGATTCGTGAGCGGCATCTCGGGGCCCGTGAAACTATCGTCGCGGATGGCGCTCGTCCCGGCGAGTGCTGCCTGATCGTTGAGGGGTTTGCCTCACGCTCGAAAACGACCGCCGAAGGAGAGCGACAGGTCCTGTCCTTGCATATTCCAGGCGACATACCTGACCTTCAAAGCCTTCACCTCGGGATCATGGACCATGATTTGGTCAGCCTTTCGCCTTGCACGCTTGGGTTCATTTCGCATGCCGAGCTGACCGAGGTGACGGCGCGACGCCCCCACCTGGCCGCGGCCTTGTGGCGAGAGACGCTGATCGATGCTTCTATCTTCCGAGAATGGATCGTGAATGTTGGGCGGCGAGCCGCGCTGCCGAGAATGGCTCACCTGTTGATCGAAGTGCACGAGCGGCTTGAAGCAATCGGGCGCTCTCGCGGGGGAGCGTTTAACTTGCCATCACTCAAATCGACCTCGGCGATTGTTTCAGTGGTCCATACGAACCGTACCCTCCAAGGTCTGCGCGGGGAACGGTTGGTCGAAACGGACAGATCCGGCTTCAGCCTGCTCGACCAGGAACGCTTGAAGGAATTGGCAGGGTTCGATCGGACCTATCTCCATCTGACGCCAAGCGGTTAGCGTCGACGCACGTAGTGCAATCCGAAGCGAAGGTTCCGCCATTGAACACCTGCACCCCGTCCCCTAAGGTTAAGGTCGACCGCCACACAATGGCGCGCGGGAGGCAACGCAGCGATGCCGATGATGAGCGCGACCGAACATCTCGAGCTTGCACGCCAGCTCGGCTGCTGAGATGACTCCCGACTCCCCCGCGCGTCAACAGCGTCATGCGATGGTCGACACATACGTCATGCTGGCGCGAAGTCTGCTTCCCTGGAGAAGTCGAACAAACTACTCCGCGACCTCGAGCGCCGGCGGACGAGATCGCCCCAGGTTGGCGACGGCCGCGACGTCATCGCCGAAAGAGCGTCGGATCAGTCCGTTGGCCTCCCGCGTCCGCTGGCGGCGCCCCCGGCCGGCTGCGCCTTGGCACCAACCGTCGCAAGCGCAAGCCATGCGCATGCGATAACGAGAATTCCGCTAATGAAACTCCGAATTTATCGCGATTCGCGTCGTCGCAGCGACGTCTGCCAGCTCTACCGGAACGCGCTCTTCTGAAGCGACCGGGCCGTCTCCAAATGCTTTTGCAGCACCGGAACCGTCTGCTTGGCGAAATCGGCGACGGGTGACTGGGATTTTGCTTCCTTCTGGAACTTGCGCACGTCTTCCTCGTGGTCCTTCACCATGCTGCGCGCCAAGGCGGCATCGAATTGCGCGCCGGACAGCCCGTTCAGCTTGTCGTAGATCGCCTTCTGCTTGCTGTTCGGCTCGCTCGGTGCCTGAACGCCCTGCGCGTTGGCGAGCTGCTGCGCCTGCTTCAGATTGTCCGAGTGGTCCTGCTCGAGCATCTTTCCGAACTGCTTGGCCTGGTCGCTCTGCGCCTTCTGCTGGGCGAGCTGACCGACCTTCACTTCGGAGAGATCGCCCTGGATGGCTTCGATCAGGAAGTGCTGGTCGTGCTTGCTGGCCTTGCCCTGCGGCGCGGCGGATGCGCCTCCAATCGTCATGAGACAAAGACCGACGACCGCCGCGACGCCTTTCGAAATCTGATTCCGGACCTTGGTTTGCATGGTACGCCTTCCTGATTGATCGTGGGGGTTACGCGTCCGGGCGCGAGGTCGCGAAAGCCGACAGGGCGCGCGGGCTGTTCGTCTCAACAAATCGGTCCCGCGCGGCGCGTTCCTATGTCGTTGCAGAGCTAACCTGTATTAGCTGCGACGTACTGGTCGCCTGCCCGGGGATTGCTTCAACCGCGGCCCCCGCGAACTTGCAACGAGCATTCCCGCAATGAGCGCGAGACAATCCCCGATCAGCACCGGCGCTAACCGCGCGACGCCACCGGTTGTCACCACTGCGTGATCCCCGGCCTCCTTGCCGAAACGTCCGTGGGTCCGATGCAACGAAGCAACCGGCGTCATCAGATTGTCCTTGCGATCGGATTCGACCGGCTGCGCCGTTTCCTGCCCCTCGAAAGCGACGCTGGCGAGATAACGGTCGAGGAAGGCCGGCAGCAGCATGTCGCCGAGGATCACCTTCAGCGTACTGGTGCCAATCCAGACCTCGCGCCGCCCGTGAATGACGGCGTCGAAGGCGGCTCGCGCGATCACTTCAGGCTGGAACGCCGGCGCGACTGGGCGCGGCCGCCGCGGCATCCGCGTTCGCGCCCAGTCGATTTGAGGCGTGTTGGCCGCGGGCAGTTCCATGATAGTGAGTCGTCAGGGAACGCTTCTTCACGCCGCGGCTGCGGTTCAAAAACCTCGACGAGTTAAACGCCTGGCCGCTCGACAAGTGCATCGCCTACGCCAAAGCTCATCGCCATCCAGAGCTGGTCGATCAGACGATCTGGGAAGTGTTCGAAGCCGAACGCCCCAAACCCGTTCCCTATGCCGGCCGCTTCGACGGCTTCCATGCGGTGACGGCATCCGTCTCGAAGACCTGCCTGGTGCGCTTCGAGAGCAACAAGTACTCGGTCGCAGCCAGCGCAGTCGGACGACCGGGTAATCCGTCAGGATGGACGCATCCTTGCCGAGCACCCGCGATCCTTTGGCCGCGGCGATACCGTCTACGACCCCTGGCATTATGTGCCGGTGCTCGCCCCCAAACCCGGCGCCTTGCGCAACGGTGCTCCCTTCAAAGACTGGGTGCTGCCGGCCGCGATCGAGCGGATCCGGCGCAAGCTTGCCAGCACCGACGATGGCAATCGGCAGATGGTCGACATCCTCAACGCGGTGCTGATTGACGGTCTGCCCGCGGTGGAAGCGGCCTGTGCCGAAGCGCTCAGTCACAGCGTCCATTCCGCCGAGGTCGTTCTCAATATCCTGGCCCGTCAACGTGAACCCGCCCCATCGGCCAACATCCTCCGGCCGCACTGACGCTCCGTCATGCACCGATCGCCGATTGTGCCCGTTAGCTGAGGCCGTTCCGGATATCACGTCCTAGCTGCGAGTGCGCCATGATGCATAGCACGAGCAATCGATCTACCGCACGGGGGCTGGATAGAGGCGCTTGGAACGCCTAATCGGCGGACCAGTTCTGCTCCAAGGCTGCGACGTAGTGCATTGACGTGACCGGAACCCGACGATGTCGGACACAACCGCCATTCCGCAAACGTGGCGCTCTTTCCTCAAGCAGGCGCTCGAGATCCGGTGGTCGGAGATCCACCCCGTAGCCGCGCTGATATCCAGCATCGCGGTGGCGGCCTGCGTCCTCGGCGGGCTGCTCGCAGGCTCCGGGCACATCGGGCTGACGGCAACGACTGGAGCGCTGCCCACGGGGTTTGGAGCTTTCCAGCGGCAGTCCTCGGGCGGTGTGCGCGGCGCGGCAATGTTGCTCGCCGCCACCGGTATGGCTCTCTCTGGGTTTCTCGGCGCCTTATTGGGTCACTCCGTGATCTTGACCGCGATCATTGGCGGGCTGATCGCCACGATCTGTGGGCTGGCTACCCGACTTGGGCAGGCGCCATGGTGGTTCACGCTGCAGTGGTCGATCGCGTTTTTCCTGGCGGTAGCGACGCCGTCGGATTTGCGCGATGCCCTGCAAAGGGGGCTGCTGATCTTGGGGGGTGCCATGCTGCAGACTGGGATCATTGTCATCGCTTGGACCTGGCATCCCTTCGGCGCCGCAAGCGAGCCGAAAGACCGTGACGCAGATGCTCGGCTCGAACCGAAAGCCCCCGAACAACCGCCCTCCTCTCCTGCTCAGCTCCGATACGCGCTGACGGTCGGCACAATGGTTGGCATCGCGCTGCTGCTGGAGCTCGCCCCAGATTGGAGAATGGGTATTGGATCCCGATGACCGCTCTAATCATCGTCAAACCCAGCGGTCGGGATACGCTTGTCCGTACCGTTCAGCGTATACTCGGAACCCTGATGGGCGGCGCCGCCGCGACCGCAATGGCCGCCCTGCTCCGGCCTTCGCCCGGCACGGTTGCGGTCCTGGTCACCATCTGCGGATGGAGTACATATGCGATGCAGCGAGCCAGCTATGCCGCTTTCTCCTTCTGGATCACGGCAACGATTGTGTTCATGACCGCGTTGGCCGGCTTGCCCGAACCCGAAGCGGCTTGGCGGCGTGTCGTCGCGACCATCATCGGCGCCGCACTCGCGGTGATTGCCGGCTTGATAGCGACGCCCGGCGACAAGCCTAGCAGACGAGGTGATCATGTACTTTGCTCTGTCGTGCTGGGACCGCCGAGCTCAAAAAACGCCTTGCTGCGGGCCGAGGCTGCGCATCGGCTGCTCCTTCGGCGGGCAACAATGGCCAGATGCGCTCGTTGCTAAAAAGTAAGCCTAAGACTGCATCAGCCGGCGCAGCCGCGAGACGTCGTTAGGAACCATCGGGATAACCTGAAATTGGAAGCGGCAAAGGAGGCACGAGGGTGCCGATTCGTTTCCTGCGCGTCATCACGGTCTGGCTGCTGTGTTTGGCAACGATCTGGCTGATACAGCCCTACCTGTCCGCTCTGTGGTTTTCTGCCTCTGATCCCCGCCCTGTCGCTCCCCGCGCCGATCTTGCTTCGAGCGAACAAGCGACTGTTCGTCTGTTCAAGGACGCCTCCCCGTCGGTCGTGCATGTATTCGCTCGAACTGCGCGGAGCACGTCTTTCTTTTCCGACGAACAAAGCGTGACGCAATCGGGCTCGGGCATTATATGGGATCTGGCAGGTCATGTGATCACGAACAACCACGTGATCAATGGCACGGCCCAGATTGGAGTTAGGCTGACCTCCGGGGAATTCGTTGCTGCACAAGTAGTAGGCGCTGCTCCAAATTACGACCTTGCCGTTCTTCAGTTGGAGCGACCAAGGTCGGCGCTGCATCCCATTACTGTTGGCCGCTCGGCTGATCTACAGGTCGGCCAGACTGCCTTCGCGATCGGCAATCCCTACGGCCTCGATCAGACGTTGACCTCCGGCATCGTGAGCGCACTCGGCCGAAGACTTCCGTCGGTGACGGCGCGTGAGGTCAAAGGGATGATTCAGACCGACGCTCCCATCAATCCCGGGAATTCGGGCGGACCGCTGCTCGACAGCGCCGGACGGCTCATTGGGGTGAACAGCGCGATTCTGTCGGGCTCGGGCGCCTCCGCAGGCATCGGTTTCGCGATTCCCGTCGACATCGTCAACCGCGTTGCGGCCCAGCTGATCCGCGATGGTCACGTGCCCTTGGCGGGCCTCGGTATCGTCGCTGCCAAGCAGGATGAGGCAACAAGCCTCGGAATTGACGGGATCATTATCCTGCGAACGTTGCCCGGCTCTCCCGCCGCGCAAGCGGGACTTGAGGGCGCAAGCGAGGACGGAGTGATCAAGGACATCATCACCGAAGCAGATGGGAAGCCTGTTCACAGCATGGAGGAACTGACTTCTGTGCTCGAAAATGAAGGGATCGGTAAGCAGGTCGAATTGACCATCGACCGAGCCGGGCAAAGCCGCACTCTGAAGTTGACTATCTCAGACATCTCCCAGTTGGACCAGCGATGATCGGTCCGCCTGAACCGGAGTGCGCCTGCGGCGCGTTGGAGCCGGGCTCGTGGTTGTTGCCGGCATTAGAGTGAGGGGCGGTCGTGGCACACTGAACGAACCATGCGATCGTGGGCTTCGTTGTCTTCGAGGGATTCAAAACCGGCAACGCGGTAAAGTTGAAAGGCTGTGCCACGTCAAACGCGGTCTTCGTGACGGAAATGGCATAGTTGATTGCGAGGCGCCGAAAGGAGGCGCCCAGGTTAGGCCCACACCGGCAGATGATCGCAGAACGTTGGAGTTCGGCAGGTTGATCGTCTGGCCCCCGATGCTCGTTGGCCCGGTGTAGCGGAGCGACGGCGCGGCTGAAGCCTAATTTGATCCCATCAGCTTCCAATTTGACTCCACACGTGATGAACATTCCGGTGATGGTTCAAGGAGTTCGGCGGTCTGGCCGGGGTCGTTTGGTACGATTCACCTGGGTTATGGCACCACTGAGTATGCATCCTTTACTAATGCGAAATGGGCAACGACCGACCAAGCATCGAAGGCGCATCATGCAGCGGCCTCATTGGCCGCTTTGCTTGCCCGCCAGCGGGACGACTCGAAACACACGTGTGAGGAACGAGACCGCCTCCTGAAAAAGGCAAAAGCCGCGGAGAATGAGCTGGAGCTTGAGCGATCCCTAACTGGGGTTCTGGCAGGTATCCCGATTGATCCCAAGGCCTGAACAACGCAAGCAACGCGACAGTCGTGGCAGCCCGCAGCTCAGGATAAGTGGGCGGGCAGGCAACATCCGCGTCCGGACTGCATCTGCGGTTCTGCGCTTCAGGTCTTGGCAGGGGTTGACATACTTGCTGGGCACCGATCTGGGCGACTTCTCTCGAACATTTCGCAGTCGAACTGTTTGCCGATCCGGCCGAGGGGGCGCCGCGCCACGAAACGATATGCACTTCCGGTGAATGCTTCTGCCGCTATCGAGAACACCTTTCATGATTAAGGCTAAGAGACATGCGTTGGCGATTCTTCGTGAGCTCGAGCTGGCCGAAGACGAGTCACTCGGAAAATGTGTCGTCCTGACGGACGCCAAGGCGGGCACGATAGACCGCCTCGTTCTCGACGAATTGCATGGACTTCGGCTACAAGTTTCGGGGCACGACGGGGCTTGGCCTGTCTCGACCATCAAATTCCTAGAAGGTTGAAAGCGCCGGGCCGCAGGACTAAAGATGATCCGCTGCAGCGGCTTCTTTGGAGGTCGGGGCCTCCTAGGCCGCACAATGATCGTTCGGCAACAGCACTCCCTCCTGCTTGGTTGCAATCCCCACAAGGCTTCTCCTTCAATGAGAACCGGAAGGCTCAGTACTCGAGCGGCGAAATTGGCGACGATCTGGAGTGTGTGCCGTTTGCCGTGCAGAGCGTACTTCTATGCCGCCCAGAACCCATCCGTGCCGATCAGATTTCGCGCGGCCGCAACAAAGCCTCCTCTGATCAGCGGACGATCTTCTCGCGTCGAAGTCTCAGGAAGTGGCCTCCAGCGCCCGGAAGTCGAGACTCGCGGGCAGGCTGTCGAGCCTTCCGGGGCGAGCCTCGAGGTCAGAATCATCTGTTCCTCGCACCGGTCCGGAATTCGGGCACGCATCTCCGGCGTTGAAAACGGCTGGAACTGCGCGAACTCCCTCCGTCACCCCTCGCCTCTGAGCTCGACAGCAATGATCGCGTCCGAGCCGCGGCGCTCCACGCCGGTCTGCTGCGCGCGCCCGAGCTGCATCTCAAAGCACTTGGGATTGCCCTCCGCCCGCTGCTGCGGCGTCTGTCCTCGCCGGAGGCCGAGAGTCATGTCACTTCATTCACGTCGAGCTCTCCGTTGCGCTACCGGTCAGCAAGCGGCTCGGTAAAGGACCGGAAACGCATTCCGGAATCGCCTTAGCTTGCACGCGGCTCAGGCATAAAAGACAAACTCCGGTATCACGCCGGGCGCTTGCCGGGCCGCCGACCATCGGAGATTTGTGGCACACGCCGGGAACCCGGCGCGCCTGAATCAACTGCATGTGAGGAGCGGATCAATCCTAAGCATTGACCATTATGAGCTTGCTTACTATCTGCCGAAAGTGAGTTCGCTATGAACGGCTCGAATCTTACCGGATCCGCCGAACTAGGGTTCCTCCTGCACGACGTCGCGCGTCTCATGCGCAAGAGGTTCGAGCAGCACGCCCGTGGGTTCGGACTGACGCGCGCGCAGTGGCAAGCGCTGGCCTACCTCTCGCGGAATGAAGGCATCAGTCAAACGGGGCTCGCGGATCTCCTCGATGTCGAACCGATCACGTTGAGCCGAATAATAGATCGCTTGGTGGAGTCCGGCTTCGTGGACCGCATCCCTCACGCGACGGACCGCCGGGTTTGGCGGCTTCGTCTTACGGACGCGGCGAAACCCAAACTGAAGCAGGTTCGGGAGCTCGGAGAGAGAACGCGCTCGGAGACGCTCGCTGGGCTCTCTCAATCCGATCGCGAGTGCCTTCTGAGGTCGCTTTCCGCGATGCGCTTGAACCTCTCGGCCGCCTGTGACGCGCCGCCAACGAACAAGAAGAAGGTCGGTCATGGATAAAGTGAAAGAAGACAGGAAGCAGACCGCGGAGGACGGCAACGTTCACCAGCTCGACCGCGGCCGGCCCGAGCGCCGCAGCGAGGACCCGCACACAGAGCAGCAGGATCAGGTCGAAGCCCGCGGCCAGACCCAATCGCAGTTCGGGCAAAAACGGGCGGCAGCCGCACCTGCTCGATCAAACCGGCGATCAATGCTGCGGGTCGGGCTGTTTGCACTGCTGCCCATCGCACTGATCGTGGGAGGATACCTCTACGTCACCGGCGGCGCGGTGATGGAGACCGAAAACGCCTATGTTCAGGCAGATACCGTCGGGATCTCCACTGACGTATCCGGAATGGTCCAACAGGTGCTGGTCAAGGACAATCAAAAGGTCGCGAAGGGAGACGTGCTGTTCAAGCTCGATCCCAAGCCCTTCCAATTTGCGCTTGAAAGAGCCGCAGCACAGGTTGGTAACACCAAAAATGATCTCATGGCAATGCAGGCGAGTTACCGGAACATGGAAGCCCAGGTGCAGCAGGCCAAGGCAGATGTTGACTTCAACATGACCAACTTCAAGCGCCAGGAGCAGCTGCTCGCTAACAACTTCACTCCGCGAGCGACCTACGATGCTGCCAAGAACAGCCTGCAGAGCGCGCAGCAGAAGCTCGCGTCCTTGCAGCAGCAGCTTGAAGGGCTTGCGGCGAACCTCAACGGCGAGCCCAACGGAAACATCGAGGACCACCCGCGCTACAAGGATGCCGTCGCCGCCCGAGACGAAGCCGCCAGACAGTTGGACCACACGACAGTCCAGGCGCCGTTCACCGGCATCGCGACGAACGTTCCGACGTTGCAGCCCGGGCAGTATCTCGCAGCGTCCACGGTCGCGTTCAATCTTGTGTCCTCAGACCACGTCTGGATACAGGCCAACCCGAAGGAGACCGAGCTCACGTACGTCAAACCCGGGCAAAAGGCCACGATCGACGTGGACACTTATCCCGGCGTGGAATGGTCCGGCACCGTCGACAGCATCAGCCCTGCGTCTTCATCCAGCTTCTCATTGCTGCCTTCGGAAAACTCCAGCGGCAACTGGGTCAAGGTCGTGCAGCGCATCCCCTTGCGAGTGCGCGTTCAGAGCGATACGGACAAGCCGCCGCTGCGGGTGGGCATGAGCGTGGAGCTCAGCATCGACACCGGCCATGCCCGCGGCCTCCCCCATTTCATCACGAAGTACCTCTAATCATCGAATGACTGCCGCCGTCCAGAATAGAGGAGAGATCACCGCCTGCATCATCTTGGCGGTGGTCATGCAGGCGCTCGACACCACGATTGCGAACGTCGCGCTGCCGTACATGCAGGGCAGCGTCTCGGCAAGCGCCGACCAGATCAACTGGGTGCTGACCTCCTACATCGTCGCGGCAGCCATCATGACGCCGCCGTCCGGATTTTTGGCGGCGCGGTTCGGGCGCAAGCGGGTGCTGATGGTGGCCATCGTAGGTTTCGTCGGGGCATCTGTCCTCTGCGGACTGGCGCAGTCGCTAACCCAAATCGTGGGGTTCCGTCTCATGCAGGGCTTTTTCGGCGCGGCGCTAGTGCCGATCGCCCAATCCATTCTTCTGGACATCTACACCCCTGAGGAACGCGGCTCCGCGATGGCACTCTTCGGAATCTCTGTCATGGTCGGACCAGTATTGGGACCGGTCATCGGCGGCTGGCTGACCGACCACATGAGCTGGCGTTGGGTGTTCTACATCAATGTTCCCATTGGCGCGCTCGCCTTCATCGGCATCTCGGCCTTCATGCGGACAGACTCCTTGATCGGCAGTGGTCGAATGGACTGGCTTGGCTTTGGCAGTCTTAGCGTTGCGATCGGCGCCATGCAGGTGTTCCTAGACCGCGGCGCGCAGCTCGACTGGTTTTCCTCCATTGAGATCATCATCGAGGCAACGGTCGCGGTCTCGGCCTTCTACGTCTTCCTGGTGCATACTTTCACCGCGGAGCATTCGTTCGTGGACCCCCGCCTGTTCCTCGATCGCAATTTTACGATCGGAATGTTCTTCATTTTCATCGTCGGCATCACCTATCTTGCATCGATGGCGCTCCTCACGCCGTATCTGCAGACACTGATGGGCTATCCCGTCGTGACGGCCGGCATCGTGATGGGACCGCGCGGTGTCGGCACCATGGCCTGCATGTTCGTGGTCGGGCGGTTGATCAACAAGGTTGACACACGCCTCCTGCTGCTTGCGGGGCTTCTACTCACGGCCTGGGCCATGTACGACATGACCGGCTGGACCCCCGCCGTCTCGCAGTGGACCATCGCCGTTACGGGCTTCATTCAGGGCGCCGGCCTCGGCTTTCTTTTCGTTCCACTGACCACGGTGACGTTCGCGACCCTCGACCCGGCCAAGCGCGGCGACGGGACCGGCCTCTATAACCTGTCGCGCAATGTGGGATCCAGCGTCGGCATCTCCGTTGTCTCGTACCTGCTGATCCGGAACGGCCAAGTCAACCACGCCATCATCGGCGCGCATGTGACCGCGACGAACCGCGAGCTTGCGCAGCACGCCTTCCGCGCTTTGAGCCCGTGGACGGCCCCTGGACGAGCCGCACTGGACGCGCTCATCCAGCAACAGGCCACCATCATCAGCTACATCGACGATTTCAAGCTGATGATGATCCTGACCCTCGCGGCTATTCCCCTGCTGCTCCTGCTTCGGGGCGCGCCGGCATCGGCTCCCGGCGATCACGCCATGGTCATGGAGTAACAGTCCACCTGCTGGAAGGCTTCCTCAATTTCATGCCTTACATCGTGGCGCCTGCGGGGCGGTTCTTGTGGCTCTGGCGCAGTGTCCTACTGTTGCCGCTTGGGTCGCCGTCCTGTTCTTAACGATGCAACTGTTGGAGAGGAATGCCATCGGACCATGGATTCAGAAACGAACGGTCTCGCTGCCGCCAGCACTCACGATATTTTCCCAAACTCCAATTCGCTGCTGCTTCGCGAATTCAGTTACGTTGCGGCGCAAGCCCCTAGGTGAGCGGCCGAGCGACCATTGCCCCAGGGTTCGCATGGCTGTGGCGCCCGACCGCCCGGTCGCAGGGCGGCCGCGACCAGGCACCACAATAATTCTGAGTCGCGATTTTCTCTTCGATTCTAAACATTAATCTTAGTGCCGAAGGCAGCGTTCAAAGTCCTATCTTACCTAGAAGCCGGACCCCTTGGCGTATCTGGCGGAGCATCGCCCGTGCGGCATCCGTGTACAGGCCGTTGTCGCAATGCTCATCAGCAGCGATAGCTAAGACGAGAGCCAACGCTGCAATGAAAAGGCCATGGCCCATTATCGCTGCTCCACCGTTCTGTTCGAGCACTCCAACATGCAGCTTACCGGCGTCAGTGGACGTTTCGAAAGCGGAACTGATCAACAGAACGCGGCCGTCGCCCCTTGTTCAGTCTGGCAGTCTAGTGATGCGCATGGGGAGCCCGTGCGCCGGCCTCAAGGTGATCCGCTGCAGCGGCCAGACTCTGGTGCCCGGCAGCAGTTCCAGGTCGAAGCGTCGCATCAGAACCGCCAGCACGATCGTCGCCTCCTGTAGCGCAAAGGATGATCCGATGCAGGTGCGGGGCCCCACGCCGAAAGGTAAGTAGGCGAAACGGGGCACTTCGCTCCTTGCCGGCGGCAGGAAGCGCGCGGGGTCGAATGCATCTGGCCGGTCCCAGAGGCGTTGGTGCCGATGCAGCACGTAGGGCGCGATGACGATCAGGGACCGCGCGTCGACCTCATGAGATCCCAAGCGGTCGGGCCGTTCCGACATTCGGCTGACCGCGGCGATGGGGGGATAGAGACGCAGGGCCTCTTCGACGACCGCCCGCGTCACCATAAGCCGATCGGGGAGGCCCGCGGCCGGGCCGTTCAATTCGCGCTCGGCCTCCTCTCGAACGCGCATCCGCCACTCAGGAGCCTGCGAAAGCAAAAAAATCGACCACGCCAGCGAATTGGACGTTGTTTCATGGCCGGCAGAGAGGAAGGTGAGAATGTTCGACCTCACCTCGGCGAGACTCATCGGCTGTCCCGTCGAAGGATCGAGCGCCCGCAGCAAGAGTGTGAGCAGATCATTCGGAGCGGTATCGGCCGAACAGGCAAGCCGCCGGCGCCGCGCTTCGACGATCTCGTCGATGATGCGCTCGAAATAGCTCATCGTCCGGCGCAGCCGCGCCCGCCCGGGTCGCGGCACGAATTCCGGAGCGCCGAACAGATCGAGCGCGCCGATCCGTCCGATCACGCCGAAATAAGCATTCATGGCTTCACGAAATTCCTCAAAGTCTCCACCGATCCCGTCGGAGAAGATGGTAAGGGCGAGGATCTTGAGGGTTAGCAGCGTCATCTCGGCGGCGGCATCGACCACGGCGCCGTCCTCGAAGCGGCTCCATTTCTCGGCGAGTTCGTGCGCGGCCGTCAGCATCGCCTCGGTGAAGGACGCGACGGTCCGTTTCGCGAACAGCGGCGCGAGAGTCCGGCGCTGCACCTCCCAACGACTTCCTTCCACGCTCAAGAGGCCGTCGGCGAGGCCCGAGGACAGGACACGGCGCTGGATCGGGTCCTTACGGTAGTTGTCTGCGTTGTCGAGAAGGACCCGCTTGATCGCGGCCGGCTCGTGAACCAAAAACGCCCGCGCAAAGGGCAGTCTAATTCTCGCGATCGGCTCGCGGAAAAACTCGGCGCTCCAGCATTCGAGAGGATTCCGTCTCAGGGTCCGGATGATCTCGATCAGACCGAGGCGTGTCGCCGGTGGTTCGGGAACCGGCGGTCGATAATCAGTATTGGTCGGACTGCGATCGAGCATCGGACCTTCCCGCATTGCGAGCCGGCGCATTTCCAGCGCCAAACACTCTTAGGCATCGCCGCCGCAACCCGCGATGCCTGTCGGCGGCGGCATCCAGGTCAAGATAGCGGGTCCCGGATGGCTAAGGCCAGCGCTCATCAGATCATGTTCTAAGCTTGTTCACGAGAGTCGAGCTTCGGTGCGGTGCCGAGATGTGCAGGCGTATGCAGGAAGAGGCGCCGTGAAGAAAGCGATCCGATACGCTAGTGCCGGTACCTTGCAAGGGCCTGACGCATCGGGGGCGCTGGACAGCTGCAACACTCGCTCAATGAGCGGCCTACTGCAAAACTCGAAAGAGCGCCCCCGACAGACAGTATCCGATCTTGAGCTACGCTCGGGATCGAACTGTTCGGCCGGCCGGGGTGATGAGAGTGGCGCCGGTTTCGTCACGGCTCTCGCTGCAATACCCATGACAGATCGCACGAAGCGTTGTTGGGCCTCATCACGTCCGTTTCGACGTAAATGCGGATCTAGTGCTGCAAGCCCAAGCCTTCGACGGCCTCCGCCAGCATCCACTCGCGGAACGTCATCGCCGGCGCATTGCTCTCTAGCAACGGCGGATGAACGAGGAAGTGCGATAATGGCAGGCGGCAGTTATGGTCGGACAACCGGACCAATCTGCCATTGAGTAAATCCGCGCGAGTGACCGAGCGGCGCGCGATCGCAATTCCTTGACCGTCGATCGCCGCCTCCATCAGCAGATTCGCATCGGCGAAGGAGTTGCCGACGATCTTCCGGTCGATCTGCACTCCGAGCGATTTGAACCAGGTCGACCAGGGGACGTTCGGATCGATTAACAACCGCTCATTCACGAATGCCGCCGGGTCTCGCGTGAACTGCCCTCCGTTGTAGCGCGGGCTGCAGACCGGGAAGATCTCCTCGTCCATCATCCGGATGGCGTGAAGCCCCTTCCAGGTTCCGGTGCCGAGACGTAAAGCGATATCGACCTTGTCCGACTTGAAATTGGCGAGTTGCCGATCCGACTTCACGTTGACGTGGATGTGGGGGTAATGCTCGTTGAATCGGGGCAAGCGCGGCAACAGCCAGCGGGCGGCCATCACCGGCAGCAAGCTCACCGTGACTTCGGCATCCATGCGGGAAGATCTCAGCGAAGTGAGTGCCCCGGTTAGCTCGGCTAACGAGCGCGCAACCCGACCATAGAGGCGCCGCCCGTCCGGCGTGGGTACCATTCGGTGCCCCATTCGCTCGAAAAGCTTGATCCCGACCCGCTCTTCGATCTGCCGAATCCTTTGGCTTACCGCCCCATGAGTGATGTGAAGTTCTTCGGCCGCTTTGGAATAGCTGCCATGACGAGCGGCGACTTCAAACACGCGCATGGCTTCAAGTGGCGGTAAACGGACCATTTTAGAGTGTTAGTTTTTCTAACAGAGGGTGTCAATTCATATGGTTGGGCCGCGTTCAGTGGCCGTGGTCATTTCGCTCTCTGCAACGGGAGGAAGTGATCGTGAACGGACCCGCGAATATCGCCGAGTCAAAGCCGCACGCGGCGCGCACGCTGCGCGATGACCGACTTGACGCGCTGGTTGGCCATCCGGTCGCCTTAACGATCCTCCGCCTGGCGGTCCCGAATTCGACCGTGATGCTCGTCCAGGTGCTGATGGGACTTCTCGAGGTTTACTTCATCGCAAAGCTCGGGCTCGACGCTCTCGCCGGAGTGACGCTGGTCTTCCCGCTGCTCGCGCTTACCGTAGCGATCTCCCAAGGTGCGACGGGCGGTGGTATCGTCACTTCGGTGGCGCGGGCGCTAGGACGCGGCGAATTCGCCGAGGCGAGTTCCTACCCTTGGTACGCGATCGGGTTGGCGCTGCCGCTTGGATTGGCAACCACCGCATTGATGTATGGGCTGGGGCCCTTGATCTATCGTGCGATGGGCGGGCATGGCGCTTCGCTCCAGATCTCGCTGCAATATTCGACGGTGGTCTTTGGCGGAGCGACGCTGATCTGGACATTCAACTTGCTGATGGCGGCGGTGCGCGGCACCGGAAATTTGCGAGTGCCGGTCGTTGTCGTGTGCTCAGGCGCAACGCTGCTGGTGCCGTTATCACCGCTTCTGATTTTCGGCGGCTTCGGCATTCCCGCGCTTGGCCCAATAGGCGGTGGCGTCGCACTGTTGATCAACTACGCTCTCGGAACACTTGCCTACGCAATCTACCTGTGGGGCCATATGGGCTTGTTGCGGCCTTCGCGAACCCCACCGCACCTGGCGCTCGCGCCTGCCTTGACGATCCTCAAGATCGGCGGCGTCTCTGCCATCGTCGCGGCGAGCACCAATGTAACGCTGACGCTTGTGACCGCTTACGTCGGCTCCCATGGTATCGCTGCTTTGGCAGGGTATGGCTCAGCCTCTCGTCTAGAGTTCCTGCTTGTGCCGATCTCCTACGGTGTGGGCGGCCCGGTCGGCATGGTTGTCAGCGCCAGCCTCGGCGCCGGACTGATCGAGCGTGCGCGGCGCGCCGCCTGGACGGGCGCGGTTCTAGGCGCTGCGGTGACCGCCACAATAGGACTCGTCGGCGCGCTTTTAGCGCGCCAATGGATCGGCCTTTTCAACGACGACCCCGCGACCATCCAGGCGGGCGTGCAGTACCTGCACGACGTCGGCCCCTTCTTCGGTTTCTTCGGTCTCGGCTTTGTGCTGTACTGTGTAGGCCAAGCCACCCGGCGGCTCGCGCCTTCGCTGCTCGGAGCTCTGACCCGCGCGCTGATCGCTGCTGCGGGCGGTTATCTGCTGCTGCGCTGGAATGCGAGTCTCGACCTGAACTTTTTCGCAGTCTCTGCTGGGATGATGGCGTTCGGGTTGATACCGCTTTCTAGTCTGATGCAGCGCGTTGGCTTCGAAGCCGGTGATATCCCCAGCAAGAGAACCAGATAGTCCGCCGGCAAGAAGCGACCGGAGCAGCAATCACGCTCGCCCCCGACACTCTTGGCTCCCTCATACCTTCGACTGCATTTTTCCCGGAAGCTTAACATGCCTGAATCCCCAGCCGGCAAAACCGGGCTACGCTACCCCTTTCCCTCTGAGGCGCCTCATGTTTGATACGGAGACAACCGAGCTTTTGCGCGCGGTCCTGGACGAAGTCTGCGAAAGCGTTTCGCATCGCGAGATCGGGGCGCGGACTCATGTCGCTTCGAAAATCCTAGAGGCCGCCGCCATAGGCGAGGTTTCGGTGGATGGCCTCAAGCAAGTCGGCCTCGACGCCCTATCCCGCGCACCCACGATGTGGCGCTGATTGATCCGGAGGGGGCGTGAACTTCCAGGTGACGGTCCTCAAGATCCTGGTGAGCTATCCGGATGGCTTTGCCGTCATGGAAGACCTCAAACGCGACATGGCTATCCTGGCGACCAGTGGCCGCGATTGGGCGGACCGGACCAAGCGCCTTGCCGCACGGGTGCCGGATCTCGACATCTTTTCCCATGGGCTGGTCGAACGCATCAGCAGCGGATGGCAGATCACTGCCAAGGGACGGGCGGTGCTCGAGTTCATGGAAGCCCGCCCCGCTGCGACCGAACCGATCCAGGCGCCTTTGGTCGAGGAGGCTCCGGCGCCGATAGTCGCTTCGACGCAGGTTCCTCCGCTGCGGCAGCCCCCTGACCGAGCCAAGCGGCGGCGCGAACGTCGCGAACGTTGGCGCGAGGCGCGCGAACGAGCGAGGGCGAACGCCTCCTGAGGCGAGGTCGAGGGCGAGAAAGAAGCTCCAGACAAGGTCCGGCGATTTAGATTGAGGCCGATGAGTCCCGAGCCCGAAGCGTACCTAACGCGATCGCGCCTGAGCTCTAAGCCGCGCCTGAAGTGGCAGATGGGCCAACAACACCCGATTCATTGAGAAGGCGCCTAACGCCCTTAAGTTTGCCCGACGTTAGAAAGCGCGAAGGCGGCGAGTAAGCCGATAACAACAAGCACTCCGGCCAGCTTCTGTTCGCCTTCGACAGCTTCCGGCACCATGGTGTTCACCACCATCGTGAGAAGAGCGCCCGCAGCTACGGCACTGACGGTAGCAACGACCTGAGGGGCAGCACCGCCCAGGAAAGCTGCTCCTAACCCGGCGGCAAGTCCCGAAAGGACGGTGATCGCGCTCCAAAGGCCAAAGATGTAGGTCGCGGAACGGCCAGCGGCTCGCATGCCGAGCGCACTCGAAAGCCCCTCCGGGA
Source organism: Bradyrhizobium sp. Kon69 (assembly GCF_055807515.1). Lineage (NCBI taxonomy): Bacteria > Pseudomonadati > Pseudomonadota > Alphaproteobacteria > Hyphomicrobiales > Nitrobacteraceae > Bradyrhizobium > Bradyrhizobium sp. Kon69. The sequence goes on from NZ_JBVVOS010000010.1 coordinate 54,167, forward strand.
AGTTTGACAGAAAGATAGCGGCGAGCATCGCGATGCTGATGCCCTTTCCGCTCAACAGCCCCAGCCCTAGGACAACACTTTCCGGAATACCGTCGAGAAGTGAGCCGACGGCAATCGCCAGGCCCCCGCCTTCGCTGGCATTGACCTGTTGGTCTCCTGATCGCTTGCGGGAGTGCGCTCCTTCTCGGGAGACCGCCCAATCGGCAAGAGCATAGGTGGTAGAGCCAGCGATCGCACCCGCAACGATCGGCCAAATGCCGCCTTCCTGGTATCCGTCCTCCAGAAGGTCATAGGCAACGGCCGAAATCAGCACGCCGCAGCCGAAAGACATGATCCCGGCAGTAACGTAGCGCGGCATCCTGAAGAGGAATGCGACCGTTGCTCCCAGCAGCAACGATGATGCCCCAAGCAGCCCCCAAAGACCCGCAGTAAGCCAGATTGCCATGGGAGCTACCGCTACTTTTCGGGGCGTAGCGAGGGCGAGGTCTGGCGGGGTGGTTTTTCCTCTTTTCTATGGCCCTTCTTCGGGAAGCTGACGGAATGGCACTTCAGAGCGGACGCCAGTGCTCTCGCTACCTCGCGGGCGATCTTGCCTGCGGCCATTGCCCGTGCGCCATTTGGCAATGCTCATTCCTCCACTTGCCGAACGACCCCATGCCGCAACACCCGCATGCTTTAGCCGTTCCGATGGGCCGCTTACACTTTCGTTGAGAATGGTGCGGTTGTGGCTATCCCCCGCTTGCAAAGCCCGGGAAGAGCATCATGCCGCCGTCGATGAACAAGGTAGTGCCAAGCACGTAGTCGGCCGCATCTGAAACCAGCCAGGCCACCGCTTGGGCGATATCGTTTGGCTCACCGATGCGCCGATAGGGGACCAGCGTCATCAGGCTATCGTAGGCTTCCTTGGATTCCCAGGCGGGTCCGTTGATCGGTGTACGGATGGCTCCAGGCGCGACGCCGTTGACTCGGATGGCCAGCGGAGCAACTTCCTGCGCCAGGCTTCGCATCATCTGCATGACGCCACCCTTTGAGGCCGCATAGTTCGCATGACCCGCCCAAGGGATCTCCTGATGGACGGAGCTCATGCAGACGAGTTTACCAGCTGCCGCAGAGATGTCCTTCACTACACCTCGTCTCTTGAACTCACGAATTGCCTCTCTGGCGCATAGAAACTGGCCCGTGAGATTAACGCCGATGACTTTGTTCCAGTGTTCAAGCGTCATCTCGTGAAACGGCGCATCCCGCTGCAATCCGGCATTGTTCACCACGATGTGCAGAGTTCCAAACTTGTCTATGGCCTTGGCGAACATCGCGCGGACGTCCTCTTCGTCGCTGACGTCGGCTTTGATAGTGATCGCCTTCCGGCCAAGCGCCTCGACTTGATGCGCCACGTCGTCCGCTGCTTGTGGGTCAACGACATAGTTGACAGCTACATCAGCGCCAGAGGCCGCGAGCCCAAGGGCCACTGCGCGCCCGATTCCCGAGTTTGCCCCTGTCACCAGCGCTGGCTGCCCTTCCAGCACGATCGGAAAGCGAACCGGCCCTTGAGGTCGCGCCTCCGGACCCGCTGAGGCAGCAGCATCGATCGGCCTCTCTGTCATACGTGTCTCCTCGTGGTGCCCTCACCCTGCCCCTTGCTCGGGAGCGCTTTCTTGCTACCTCGATGCTCGGAAGGCTTTTGGCGGTGGGTGAGATTGTGAGCCGTGTTCACCAGGGCGATGTGAGAAAAGGCCTGGGGGAAGTTGCCGACCAACCGACTTCGCCCGGTGTCGTACTCTTCCGAGAGCAGACCTACGTCATTGGCGAGAGCAAGAAGACGCTCGAACAATGCCTTGGCGTCGGCATCGCGGCCGATCAGGTGATAGGCATCTGCCAGCCAGAAGCTGCAGGCCAGAAACATCCCTTCGCCAGGCGGCAGGCCGTCCTTGGTCGCCTTCGTATCGTATCGCTGCACAAAGCCGTCCTTGAGCAACTCGCGTTCGATAGCCTCAATGGTCGAGATCACCCGCGGATCTTCGGGCGGCAGGAAACCTACCGCCGGGATCAGCAGCAGCGATGCGTCGAGCTGGGGCTCACCGTAGACCTGAACGAAGGTTTTTCGCTGTTCATCGTAGCCGCGCTGACAGACATCTTTCTGAATGGCGGCGCGCTGCGCTTTCCAATCGTCCACGGGACCGTGCATCCCGAACTCGTCGGTCGATTTGATGGCTCGGTCGAAAGCCACCCACGCCATGATCTTCGAATAGGTGAAATGCTTGGCCCCACCTCGCACTTCCCAGATACCCTCATCCGGCTCTGTCCAAATCTTCTTGAGCTGGTCGAGCAGGGCGCACTGGATCGCCCACGCTCGCTTGTTCTCGGGGAGGCCGCCTCGGCGGGCCTGGTATAACGCGTCCATCAACTCGCCATAGACATCAAGCTGAAGCTGGCTGTGGGCGGCGTTCCCAATACGCACTGGCTTGGAGTTTTCGTATCCCGACAACCAGGGCACCTCCCACTCGGTTAGCCTGCGCTCCCCTGTGACGGCGTACATGATCTGCAACTGGTTCGGACTTCCCGCCACCGCGCGGATGAGCCAGTCTCGCCAGGCGCGCGCCTCGTCGTAGTAGCCAGCTCCCATAAGAGCCAAAAGGGTCAGCGTGGCGTCCCGCACCCAGCAGAAGCGGTAGTCCCAGTTGCGAGAGCCGCCAATTTGCTCCGGAAGTGAGGTGGTGGCCGCAGCGACGATGCCGCCGCTTGGTGCAAACGTCAGGGCCTTGAGAGTTATGAGAGATCTCAGAACCTGGTCCGAATATGGCCCGGCCGCTTCACAGCGGCTGGACCAATCGCGCCAGAAATTTTCTGTACGATCGAGGAGCAGCAACGGATCGGCAGGGGAGGCTGGATCTTCATACGATGTCTGGTAGGAGAGAACAAAGGCAACGCGTTGGCCCGGTTCGACGGAGAACGCGCCGACTGTCTTCATCGATTTGCCGTGCAGCGGCACCGCCGTTCTTAGCACCAGCATGGACGCTCCCGCGACCAAGCTGACCGCACCATCCTCCAGGCGGCTCACCCAGGGTACACTGACCCCATAGTCGAACCGCGCGACCAGCTCGGTTCGCATCTCGACGGATCCTTCCAGGCCCTCAACGATCCTGACGAGGTTCGATACGCCCGTCTTGGGCGGCATGAAGTCGACGAGACGTGCACGGCCGGTCTCCGTCGCGAGGACGGTCTCTAGGATCAACGTGCCTGGTAGGTAGCGACGTTCGTCCGTATATCCCTCGACCGGTCGAAGGCTCCAGTAGCCGTTTTTCTCATCCCCCAGGAGCCGCCCGAAGCAGCTGTCGGAATCGAACCGCGGGAAACAGAGCCAATCGATTGAGCCGTCGCGCCCGACCAGTGCGCCGGTCTCGCAATCGCCGATAAGCGCGTAATCTTCGATCCGGGCCATCAGGACACCCTTGATGGTCAATGGAAAGCCGCGCCCTCCAGTTCCGCGTTCAGGTGGTCCCGAGCATGTACTTTCGTCTAGAGCGCTGGCAACGCGGAAACAGGACCGGACGGCATCAGCACCGCGCCGTATCGCCCGCCCGACCGGTCCTCCGGCCCTCATCCCTCCCAGCACCAGCATTCGAATGGCGGGCCGTTTCCGCCGACGAGAGAACCCGCCATTTTGAGGCGAGCCGGCATCACCGAGGAGTAAGCAGGTCACTAGAGAGTGGTACAGGAGGTTAGGTAGGGGTGTTCAGAGCATCGAGACGCTTGCGCAGAAATGCCAGCACCATGATCTCGTCGGAAGTGAGCTTGGCGTGCTGGCGCTTGAACTTTTGCGCGATCTTGGCTTCAATCATCTTCACGAGGTCACCTGACATGTAGGCGTTCAGGACTTCCGGGTGCACGTAGCACTTTCGGCAGATGGCCGGTGTGTTGCCGAGCTGCTTCGAGACGCTTTCGATCGCGGCGACGACGTTGCGCTTCGCCTCGGCCTGGCTGTCGTACTTCTTGAATTCGGCCAGCGCCAACGCCGCCAGAACCGTTCCCGCCCAAGTCCGAAAATCCTTGGCACTGAAGTCCTCGCCCGTGATGTCCTTGATGTAGGCGTTGACGTCGCCGGAATCGACCGTGCGGGGCTTTTCGTCGTCGTCCAGGTACTTGAAGAGTTCGTGTCCCGGGATCTCCGCACAGCGCTTCACGATCGCAGCTATCCGCTTGTCCTCGACGCGAAGCTTCCATTGCTTGCCCGACTTGCCCGTGAAGTCGAACCGAAGCACGCCGCGCCCGACCGCGACGTGCTTGCGGCGCATGGTGGTGAGCCCGTAGGACTTGTTTTTCTCGGCATACTCGGCGTTGCCGACCCGGATCAACGTCTTCTCCAGAAGACTAACGATCGTGGCCAGCACCTTCTCGCGGGGCAGTCCGTCCCGCTTCATGTCGGCGGCGACCCGATCCCGCAGCGCGGGCAGCGCGGCAGCGAACAGGACGATATGCTCATACTTGTTCTGATCTCGTAGCTCGCGCCATTTCGGATGGTAGCGGTACTGCTTGCGACCCCGCGCATCGAGCCCGGTTGCTTGGATGTGGCCGTTCGACGACGGGCAGATCCACACGGACTCGTAGGCCGGCGGGATGCCGATTGATTTGATGCGTCGGATGACGGCGGCATCGGTGATGCGCTTGCCGTCCTTGTCGTAGTAGCTGAAGCTGGTTCCAGTCCGCTTGCGCGTGTACCCCGGCTCGGAGTCGCTGACATACCGGAGGCCTTCTTCCGCGATTGTGGCCGCGACCTCGGCGGTGCGGTCCAGAACCTCTTCTTCGTTGCTGGTTTGTCGGAGCATGGGCCGGTCCCCTCGGAAGCACCCTGGGATGGAGGCTCCACTCTTTCTCAAGGGATGAAGACACCGGTTGGTTCCGCTCGGAGGTCGGTGGACGCGAGGTGTGGATCAGTGGCCTCTGAATAGCCAGACCTCAGATGGCGAGCCGGTCCGGTTCCTTTCGAGAAGGCGCTGCGCAGTCGATGACGGCATGGTCTAACTTCAGACAATCGCCACAAATTTCACCGACACGCTTCCCACAGTCAGTCTGCACGAAGGCCACTATGCCCCAGTATTCGCTCGATGCATTGCGCCGGCGCTATGTCGTCGAGAAAAGACCGCTCGAGGCCGGCGTCGAGCAGATCTTGCGGGCCGACGCCCGCGCGGGAGCCCGTGCCATCCTGGCTTCAATCGACAAGCGGCGCTCCGAAAATAGGTCCGAAGGGCAGCGCCTCCGTAAGATGTTCCGGTTCGAGACCTCTCTCTGGGAAAGCGGCCAACATGCCGTGGCAGGCGTGGACGAGGCCGGAATGAGCCCTCTCGCAGGGCCAGTCTCTGCTGGCGCCGTGATCCTGAAGCCCGGCACGCGGATAATCGGAATCGACGACTCGAAAAAACTCGATGCCGCCGCTCGCGAAGAACTCGCGAAAGAAATCAAGGAAAAGGCAGAGAGCTGGTGTGTAGCATTCGTCGAGGTCGAGGAGATCGACGAAATCAACATCTATTGGGCAGGCATCCAGGCGATGCAACGTGCGGTCCGGGGCCTAGGGTTGACGCCGCAGCACTTGCTGATCGATGCGAAGCGGTTGAAGGAAATCGACATCCCTCAGCAGTCGATCATTAAAGGGGACGCCAGGTCCGCCAGCATTGCCGCCGCCTCCATCCTCGCCAAAGTCGAGCGCGATACGGTCATGCGGACACTCGACGTGCGTCACCCCGGCTACGGCTTCGCGGATCACAAGGGCTACCCGGTGCCGGCTCATTATGAAGCGCTCGCCAGGCTTGGTGCATGCGCAGCTCACCGGAGGTCGTTCGGACCTGTACGCAAGGCCCTCGGATTGCCGCCCCTGCCGCCGTGGCCTTCGGCATCCGAGCGCGCCGCCAGCTGAACTCCAGGTCGTACTCTGCGTCTGGGGAGCATTATTTTCGCGACCAACTCGTTTCGCGAACGACGTCCTTGGCGTTTTTGTCCGACCTCAGGCCGAGATAGACCGGCTGGCGCAGCTCGCCCTTGCTGGTCCACTCCGCGAATTTCACTTCCGCAACCAACGAAGGACGAACCCACGTCGTAACCCGCTCATCCTTCACCTTGCCAGGGAAGGGCGACTTGGCTGTCTTGAGCCTGACGAGCTTGTTATGAAGCTCTTCGAGAACCTGGTGGCTGAAGCCGGTGCCGACGTGGCCAATGTACCGCCATGCATCGGCGTCGCGTACCGCCAGCACGAGGGCGCCGAAGAAGGGCCGGGTTCGCCTCGGCGCGGTGAAGCCGGCGATCACTACCTCCTGCCGCTGCGCGGTCTTCACCTTCAGCCAATCGGCGGTCCGGCGTCCGGACGCGTACGGGCTGTCGGCGCGCTTGGCCATGATGCCTTCGAGATGTCTCAGCTCGGCTTGTGCAAAGAACTTTGTGCCGCTGCCTTTGCGGTGGTTGCTGAACGCGATGAGCTTGTGGCGCGGCAAGAGGGCCTTGAGCCGCTTCTTGCGCTCGAGAAGCGGCAGCGCACGCAGGTCCTCGCCGGCTGCGAACATGAGGTCGAACGCGCAGTACAAAAGCTTGGCCTCGTGACGCAGGGCGTTTTGAAGCAACTGGAAATGGGATACGCCGTCCTTCCCGATCGCAACGAGCTCGCCATCGATCACGGCGTCCGCCTTCACTCCCTCAAGTGCTTTCGCGACCTCGACATAGGAGTGGCTGATGATCTTCCCGTTGCGGCTGTAGAGCGCGACCCGACCACGCCGGATTTCCGCGACCATGCGGAAACCATCGAATTTGTCCTCGAAGACCCAATCGGGATCGTCGAACGGCGCATCCGTGAGCGTGGCCAACATGGGCTGCAGGCGATAAGGCAGGGTCGATTTGCGGGCCATGTAGGGTCTTTCTACACGGCCGGCAGAGGCCGAAACGAGGAGGACGGAGGGCGAGCCCGCGCGGTATCACCAGCCGCGACCATCCCGCCGGCCCGTACCACACCCAGCACCCCAGATTTGAACGGAGGGCCCGTTTCCGCCGACGAGAGCACCTGTTGCTTAAGGCCGGGGTGGAAGCGGTCGATCAGAACGCAAGGCGTCCGGAGGCCGGTCAGTTCCACGATGGCCGTTGGTCCAAGCTCGATGAGCGTCCCGAGCGGCATCCGCTCAAGGTCCAGACCGGCAGTGGTGATGTTCTCGCCGAGCTCTCCCGGCCGTACCTCGAAGCCCGCGTCCGAGAGGGAGGCGAAGAGCTCGGACGGGATCAGGTGGACCTGCCGGAGATTGGCCAGGCCTGGCCGGCGGCGGGCGAGATAGCGGTGCCGGACGAATGGGCCGGCGTGGGCGTCGCCTTCGACGCCGTGGCCTTCCACCAGGACGATGCGGTCCTGGGGCGGTTTGCTGAAGTTGTGCCCCGGGTCGGCGGCGACCGCCACCACCCTTCCCTGCAGCGAGAGATCGTGCGCCTGCGGCATCAGGCCGCCCGGGCGACCGAGCGCCGCTTCTGGCGGAGGTAGCGCGTGATCTCCGGAAGGGCCATCGCGTTCAGGACCCGGTCGGCGGGGACGCCGCCCTTCCGGGCCATCTCGACACCCCAGTGCATGTGGTCGAGCTCGGGGATCGAGTGCGCGTCCGGATTGATGCTCATCATGCAGCCGAACTCGAGGGCAGCCTGGTGCCAGCGCCAATCCAGGTCGAGCCGCCAAGGGTGGGCATTGATCTCGACGACGACGTCATGCCTAGCGCATGCCCGCAACACCTTCTCGATGTCGATTTCGTAGCCCGGCCGCCGCTGCAGCTGCCGCCCGGTCATATGGCCTATGATGGTGGTGTGGGGATCGGAGATCGCACGAAGCAGGCGCTGCGTCTGCGCCTTGGAGTCGAGTTTGAATCGGCCGTGGACGCTCGCGACCACGAAGTCGAAGCGCTGCAGCACGTCGTCCGCATAGTCGAGCGAGCCGTCGGCCAGAATGTCGGACTCGATGCCTTTCAGGATCCGGAAATCCTTGCCGAAGCGCTTATTCAACCGGTCGGCGTCCCGGTGCTGCTGCCTGATCTCTTCCTCCGAGAGGCCGCCCGCGTAGTGCGCGGACTTGGAGTGGTCGGCGACGCCGAAATACTCGAAGCCGCGCTGGCGCGTGGCCTTGGCCATCGTGTCCAAGCTCTCCGTGCCGTCGGAGGCATCGGTGTGGCAATGAAGGATTCCGCGCAGGTCCTTGTCGGTGACGAGCTTCGGTAACTTGCCCTTCAGGGCGAGCTCGACCTCGCCGCGGCCCTCACGGAGTTCAGGATCGATGAACGGCAGACCGAGGGCACTATAGATCTGGACCTCGTCGGCGGCGATCAGGGTGCGGCCCTTGTGCAGCCCGTCGCTCTCCAGCCGCATTCCTTTCTCCGCGGCCAAAGCCTGGAGCCTCTCGATGTGAGCGGCTGAGCCGGTGCCGAAAAGAAGGGCGGCGCCGAAGTGCTTGCGGTCGGACAGGCGGATTTGCAGTCCGTCCGCAGCGGATGCCTTCGAGGTCTTGTCGAGCTTGGGAGCCTCCGCGACGATCGTGAGGTCGCCGACGAGTTCGCAGCCGCGGCGGAAGTCGCCTGCGATCGTCACGCGCTTGAGCTCCGGCCGAGCCTTGCGCAGCGAGTCCTTGGCGTGCGCGAGCAGGGCGGCGGCACGGTGCAGGTGGAGGCGGCCTTCTCCGACTTTTGCGATCGCCAGGTTCTGCAATATCTTGGCTTGCAGCGCCGCGCCGAGGCCTTTGGCCTTCTTGATGCGGTCGTCCTTGGCGGCGGCCTCCAACTCCGCGAGCGAAGTGATGGCGAGATCCTTGTAGAGCCGCAGCACCTTCTCGGGGCGGAGGCCGGGAACGGCGAGCATCTCGAGCACGCCCTCGGGTATCTCCTTCCGGAGCTTTTCAAGGGTCCGATGAGAGCCCGTCTTGTGAAGCTTGGCAATAATGTCGGCGATCGCCTCGCCGACGCCAGGGATCTCCTTGAGCCGATCTTCCGCAATCAGCAGATGCAGAGGAACGGCAAGGGCTGCCAGGCTGTCGGCGGCCCTGGAATAGGCTTTTGCCCGGTAGGGGTTGCCGCCGCGCAAGGCGGTGCGCTGCGCATATTCCCGCAGCAGGTTTGCTACACCACGGGTGTCGAGGGAAGGCACTCAACAAGCCTCCCGTCCCGCGTCCTGCGACCTCGGCGGACTAAAGCGAGTCCCAGCGCCCGAGCCTTCGCCAGGCGGACGGTCGAGAGACCTCTCCAGCCTCTGGGCTGCCCGGAAGTCTTCAAGGTGCTGCGCATTCGGGCCGTAAGCGGCCTCTTTCTTGAGAAGATTATAGATCCGCCCGGCCAGCAGCTGCAGATGCTTCATCCTGCCCCGCGGCATCGACCGCGCTTTGCAAAGAGCCCGCACGGCGTAGGCGCGGAAGTAATCAAATGCGTCAGACATGATCTAGGTAAACGCAGGCCACGGCCGATGGTTCGGTCGGCAACGGTCGGGACTGGAGGCCGGTTCGGCTCGTCCATTAGGAACCCAGTGCGTGGGCGCGATGCCAAACGTTCGCGGATAGATCGCATAGCCTCTCGCTGTTCGAATATGAAGCAGAGACGGGTACGTCACTCACGGTCTGAGGGCTTATGGCAACAGCGAGGAGCTTGCGGAACCTCCGGAATCCTTAGGGCGTTGCACCGCCATCAGATTCGCAGAAGGAGGTGCCGATGGCAGCCGCGAAGAAGAAGACCGCGCGAGGACGCAAGCAGGACCGGGCGCGCGTCGCCGGCGGACAGAAGTACGAGGTCGGGTATGAGGCGAAGAAGACCGGCCGATCGGTCTCCGCCGTCAAGAAAGCGGTCAAGAAAGTCGGGAATTCCCGCAAACGGGTCGAGAAGCGTCTCGGCCGCTGAGGCCCGCGCTCTCGCCCCAATCCAGAGGCGGCCTGCTCCCAAGCTGGCCGCTTAAACGCGGGAGGAGAAGCGGGTGAAGGCGGTCAGCGTCTGCAGGCGCGGCTCTACGTCGCGCAGGTAGATCTCGGTCCGGAGAAACGCGAGCTCGGTGTCCAGCGCGGACTCGCGGACGTCGACGTACCAGGACTTTGGGCGACCGTCCGTGCCGTCGCTCCAGCGATAGCCGCGGCGCTTCAGCGAATCCTTGAGTTCGAACGGCGACTGTTCGGCCCAGATCCGGACGGTTTTCTGTCGTGCGGTCTCGAGCAGGACGGCGAGCGCGGGCGCGCCGGTCGTTGGTAGGTCGAAGTCCAAGATCTCGAGCAGCGCGTGACAGTCGTCAACCGCGCGGTGCGCCTGGTAGAAATAGCCGGCGCCATTCAGAAGGTAGCCGAGCTTCGCTCCATGGAAGCCGTGCTGCCGCCAATCGACCTCGGTCGCGGAGCATGCCCACGCCTTCCGCTCGAAGACGGGCCAGTAGCGCTCGGAAAATTTGCGATCAAACCCGCTGTTGTGCGCAATGACGACGACCACGGAGTCGTCGACGAAGGCGTTCACGGCTGCCTCGTCGATTTTGTGGCCAGCCACCATTTCGTCGGTGATGCCAGTAAGCGCCGTGATCTCGGCCGGGATCGGCTCGGACGGCTCATTGAAGGCGGAGAACGTCTCCCTGACCTCAATGACGCGCCCGTCCGGCGTGTAGCCGAACTTGACCATGCCGAGCTCGATGAGTTCGTCCTTGCGGTGGTCGAGGCCGGTGGTTTCGGTGTCGAGCAGGATGCCGATCTTGGTTTCCTGTCCGGAGGCCGGTATGGACGTCGGACGCGGCACCAGGCGGCGCAGCACCCGGTAGTCGCTCGATCGGCCTAGTGCCTCGGCCATCGCGGCCAGATCCGATGCGTCTTGAAACATCTCTTCTCGTGTGAGCCGATGAGGTAGTCCCGTGAGGCCCCACAATATCGGGAGCTCCCGGCACGAGATATCTGAAAGACAAAGCAATTCACGGGCTTTTCGGGAGTGTCGGTGCAGTTGGATTCGCTTGCGGGACGTTCGCGCAGGCCTCGATCACGAGCGCTCTGGAGGTCCCCGCCTATGAATGAGGCGGATCGGGCGGGGCATCTGCGGAAGGCTCGACAGCATCTGCGTATGGTTGCCGACCCCGGATTGCTACGGTCCCACTGGTGCGTGATCGTTTACGATCTGCAGCTATACTTCTATCCATGGATCTCGAGTACGACCCCAAGCGCGAGGCCGCCGCGGCGATGAAGCTTGCCGCCGAAGCAAAGGGCGCAGAGCGGCAGAGATGGATCACTGCCGCGCTCGCGTGGTCAGAACTCAACTCCCTGCGCGGGGCTGCCGAGCACAACGTGCCGGAAGGGTGGCCTACGCGGCAGCTCGTTGCCGGTTCAAGGCGCAGCGCCTTCCCCCACCCCCTTCCAAGGCGCTAGGAGCGAGTTCAGGGGGAAACGCGATGCCGCACTCGCTCACGGCATCAAATCCTCGCCGGTGAGGGCAGGACCACCGGCTGGGTATGTGAGCTTGGTCCACGGGAGGCGGCACTCTTCGCGCACTGCGGGACGGCTGCCAGGCTTCATCGGGTGCGCGGTGCGGCACCATCAACGACAGGCTGGGAGCGTCAGGCCTCGCCGGGTCCAGAGAAAGTCGCTGCATGCGGCGTTGTGCGAGGCGTCGGCAGCGGCCGCTCGCTCGGTCCGGATGCCGAGGGCTGACCTCCCCTGCTGTCATACCGCTTGGCGAGATCCAGGAGACGACGCCGGGTGAACGGATCAGCCTTCTCGGCCATACGCCGGACCCTTTGGGCCAGACCCCGGTAGAACTCCTGCTCCATGACACGCTCCTCAACATCACCGCCCAGACTTGAGTGCTGTGCGGCGACGGAGTCAAGAAGGCGCGCAACAGTGCGTGAACCCGACCTAATTTTTGTCGGCCAGCTTGAGCTCGCAATCTCGGCTGAACTAGAGTGCCATCGCAGGGGAAAAACAGATGGCCATGCTCCATCCGGTCCGGAAGGCGTGCCCGACGTGCGGCAAGCCGATGAAAGCTGTGTCCGAGGAAGCTTCAGAACGGCCGCCGCGGTACGTGTGCACCCATTGCAACGATGACCCGCTACACGACCCCGCCGCCCGCAAATGGGCGGACGGTCCGCTGCGGCCTCCGGAGCCGTAGGCGTTCGAGCTGCGCGCGGTCTTGATGTCGAGCATGGAACGGGCTCGGCCGGATGCCGTTGATGTGGTGGGCCCGCGCGAATGCACGGCCTGCGTGGCTCCGCCCTCAAGCCCCCCAGCCCCCAAAACGGCGGGGCCACGCTCATTCTTCCCAGTCCTCTCGCAGAATTTTTCGTTGACCGTAACTTGCGTGAATCCCCGGCTGGCCGGGTTCAGGCAGAATGCTGCTTTCGCTGGGGGAGACCTCCAATGTTCGATGCTGAAACCACCGCGCTGTTGCGCGCGGTCCTCGACGAGGTGTGCGAGAGCGTGTCACGCTACGAGACCTCTGCCCGCACCCACGTGGCCTCCATGATCCTCGAAGCCGCCACCAAGGGCGACATCGGTTGACGGGCTGAAGCAGATCGGCGGGAGTGCACTTCGCGAGGCGCCGATCCTGCGGAATTGACCTGCTCTCGAGGGCGCCGGCGCCCCGCTACACCGGCCTCAATTGGTCGAGGCTTGTGCCGCGAACTACGGTCTCGCGTCCAGGTTCACCTTATCGACACATCGTTGCACCGGTCCCGGGTAGTCTTGCTCGATCCAAGGCTCATCGGCGAAGCGAACTTCCTCAATCTTCGACAACCGAAGGCAGATCCAGCTGGCTTTGACCGGACGCTTCGTGCTCGAACTCGCCTCCACAAGGAGGGCGAATGCGCGCTCCTCACCGGCGGCGTGGCCCAGAGGGTACGGGCAGACCGTCTGGCGCTTGCTGCCATCACTCACGTGAACCGGCCGCCGTTCAAGGATCGCTTGTCTGAGCGCCATGAAGACCTGGCTGTGGCCTTCGCTGAGGATCTGGAACGGTCGCTTGCGACCGCGGCGGGGTCGGTACGCGGCGAAGTCCGGGTTGAAGGTCGCTGCCTGGGTGATCCCGATGCGCTCCATCATCGCAAAACTCGTCCGATCAACGAAGGAAAACAACCCTCTCCGGGAGAGCTCGCCTGTACCTCCGCAGCCGCATCCAGATCAGCGCGGACAATGGGTTCGATCCGAACTCCCCCGTCGCGCAGCCGGTCCCAGAATATCTCCGCAATGTCGCTGCCGAATTGGGCTTTTAGAAGCTGCCACGTTTCAGCCAGCACCAGGTCCGTCGTGAGATGCTGGTCGATGCTGCGAAGGATAGACTTGGCGCGCTCATTCTGAGCATCCCGCTTGGCGGCGGCGGCGAACCAGACGGAGGTGTCAACAAACGCACTCATGCGCGTCACTCCTGAACCGGGTACTCCCAAATCTTACCCGTCGGATCGTTCTGCTCAACCCACTTTTCCGCACACCCTTGCGAGGCAAAGAGCCTGACCCAATCGACGTCGCCAACCTCCCTGGACTCCGGATCGTGCGAGTAGAGCCAAACCGATCCTCGGGCCCGACCGCCTCCCACTTCGTATTCCCAGGCCACGCCTTCAGGGTCATTTTCCTTGAACCACCTCTCGGCGACGTCGGCAGACGCAAACACCCTTATCCATCCGGGCTCGCCGGCCGCGCGCGTTCTGCCGTCCCGGTAATCGTCGATGTACAGCCATACGGTTCTGCCCTCGCGGCGCGCCTCGTCATGGTGGCGGACCACCTCGTTCACCCTCTGCCGGTCGGAACGATCGGCCTCAGGCAGCGACATCACCGCGGCGTAGAGTTCGGCAGGAATGCTCCGCCTGTCACGGGGAGGTTTGTGGCGCCATTCCACCCATCGATCGAATGCATCCGACATGCGGCTCAGCTCCTTGGCTTAACGCGGAATGGACTCTCGATGGCGAAGGCGTCCGGCGCGATCCCGCTCTCGATGCGCTTCCAGGTCACGGGCGCTGCGATCGGAAATCCCTCACGCGCTCGCGGGGAATAGGTGCCGATCGCCGTGGTGCCGCGGCCATTGCGCAGATAATCGAGAAAGATGCGATCGCGACGCTTCGCCTGCGCAGACAGGAGGTAGCGGTCTGGATGGCGCGTTGCGAGGACGGAGACCAGCTGATGCGCAACCCGATGCGCCGTGTCGTGCAGCATCGGCTCATCCAGTGGCGCCATCAGATGAATACCTTTGCCGCCGGTGAGCTTGGGCCAGGTCTCGAAACCTTCTCGTTTCATCAGCGCGCGCAGATCGAGCGCGGTCTCCACGACGGCATCCCAGTCGACGCCCTCGCCGGGATCCAGATCGATCACGATGCGGTCGGCATGTTCGAAGTCCTCGACGGTCGCATTCCATGGGTGCAACTCGACGGCCCCGATCTCGACCAGCCCAAGGAAACCATCGAGGCTGTCGACCCACAGGCGAGTGCCTTGGCCGCCCTCGCGCTTCTGAATGCGGAGCTGGTGCACGGCGGCCGGAATGTCCTTCGGCAGCGGCCCCTTGTGATAGAAGGTCGTGCCGTGCACGTGACGCACTAGCTTGAGCGGGCGATGCCCGAGGTGCGGCAGCGCCTTCTTCCACACCCTGCGCCAGTAGTCGGCGAGTTGTTCTTTCGAGGGCGCAACCGCTTCGGGCAGAAGCTGCAGAATGTTCTCTCGGGGCACGCCCAGCTTCGGCCGGCCGGCCACGGAGGGCACCAGTCGCGGCGCCCTAACCTTGCGCACCGCAAGATCATCGCGAAAGCCCTTGAATACGGCCTCTCGGAGCAAGCCATCATCGGTCCGCGCGCCATATTGAACCTCGATTTCAAGGGTCGGCTCGACCCAGGTCGCCTTCGGCTTTTTGACCGCCACATCGAGCGGAGAAGCCTTGCGGATCAATGGATCAAGCCGCTCGCGCAGTTCGCGCGCCGTCGTCTCGGTGTAGCCGGTACGCACCTTGCCGGCGTAGAGCAGGTTGCCGTTCTCGCGCCGGCCGATGTAGAGCGAGGCCACCTTGCGCGGACGCGCGCCTAATTTCTCCACGAACGCGACGACCGGAAAGCTCTCGCTCTTCTTGCATTTGAGCTTGATCCAGCTCTCCTGCCGCCCCGAGCGATAGGGTTCGCCGAGCCGTTTGGCGACCAGGCCTTCGAGCCCCAGTTCGCACGCTTTCTCGAAGACCTCGTTGCCGTCCGCCGCCAGTGCTTCAACGTACATAAAGGTTTCGGGTGCGTCCTTCAGGAGCCGCTGCAGCAGGCGCTTGCGGTCCTCGTACGCGGCGCCACGCAGATCGTATCCGTCGAGGTACAGGAGATCGAAGGCGTGGTACCGCACACGCTTGCTGCGCTTTCGGCCGAGCTCTCTCCTGAGCTGCTGGAAGTCTGGCAAGCCGCCACTGCCGTACACCACCGCTTCGCCGTCGATGATCGCGCTGTTTGCCTTGAGCAGCTCGGCGCTCGCTGCGATCGAGGAGAACTGTTCGGTCCAATCTAGGCCCGTGCGCGAATAGACTTTGATGTCGCGAGCTTCAAGATGCAGTTGCGCACGGTAACCGTCGGCCTTGATCTCGTAGACCCACTCTTCGCCGCGAGGCGGCTTCTCCCGCAATGTGGGATCACACGGCTCGATGTAACCAGGGATAGCAACTTTGATGGCGCCGTGGACACGCGATACTCCCGAACGAGACTGACGCAACGCCACGGCACACATGCCGATTCAACGCCGTCGCCCTGATTCGTTCCGTGTCTCGCTGAGGACCCGTTCGGAACGCGGGTTGTCTCCGAGCGTTGGCGGCTGTGGGCGCGGGTAGGAGCGGTGCGATGATAGAATCGGAGACCCTGCTGGAGAAATGTCCCCAATGCGGTGCATGGCCTATGGCGGCAAACATCCAAAGGTCTGCTTTCGCGTTACGCGAAATCCAGTTCAAGTGTCCGAGGTGCCAGGCGGAGGAGGCCGGCCGGCTCCGTCGACCAACGTCGCCGCTGCGCGCTGCCTGACACAACGCGGCCAAAGAACCGAACGCGCGATTACCGTCGCCTTTCGAGGTGGGTTCTCGCCCGCCGGTAGACCAGGCTGACCCGCTCGATCCGAATGGTCCCCACGAGGAAGGCGAGTAGCTCGCGCGCTTCAATCCACCACATCAGGCGTCTGGAACGTAATTGACTTTCCGGCTTTTTGCTCCGTGATAGTCGGAGGGAAGTGCGATGAAATCGACGAGCGCTCTCGCATTGGCACTTGTCGTCTCGACAGCGACGGCCTCGGCGCAGCCGGTGCGATGGACCAAGTACACCATTCCCCAGACCGGTACCTCAATGGATTTTCCATCTTCGATCTTCACGGAAGAAGCTGGTGGACCCGACGGCTACGGGCAACGGTTCCGAACGGCCGACGGGCGCGCCGACCTCACAATCCAGGCCGCGTCTAACGTCGAGAACGATTCCCCCGCAGCCTTTCTCGCGAAAAAGCATCCGCCTTCACGCATTCAGTACAAGCGGTGACACCACGGTTCTTTGCAGTATCGAGCTACAAGGGTGACAAGGTTTGGTACAACCGCTGCAACTTCTCAGGGCGGCTGATCCATTGCGTCCTGATCAACTATCCCGCAGAAGAGGAGCGCGCCTGGGACAACACCGTCACTCGTATGAGCCTGTCGCTCAGCGGGAGGTAATTGCCTTGCGGGGCTCCGCGCAGAACATCTCCGCGCGTCCCTTCATAAGGTGCTCAGGTCGTCCGGCACGTGGCCGAACTTGCGGATCACGGTTGCGTCTCCGAATTCGCCTGTAGCCGGATCCCCGCTGCGGCTGAAGGCCACCGCGTCGACAATGCCAAGCTTTCGCGAAAGCGCCTCGGCTTTCATCACGGCGCCGTTGGGATTGAAGCACTCCACGGCCTTGCCGGCAGCGACACCGTCATCCGAAGGGAGGAACGGCAGAGCCACATAGTAGGTGACCGCGGGCATGTCAGTCGTACCAATCCTTTCGGTCGCGCGGTACGTCGAACCGGCCGCGCGAGTAGCCGGCAGAAATCGAAGCCCGCAGCTCTTCGACCTGCGCCTCGAGGAAGCCATTCGCGATGATGAGTGCCTTGAGAGCTTCCCGAGCGTCGCCCCCACAGGCCGCAATCGCCTGGTCGGCGGCGTCCTCCAAGTCGAAGCCGGCCGGTCCGGATGCCATGGGTTGGGTCATCGGCGCATGTTCTCATTTTGTTCGTAAGAGTCAAGACTGCCCGCCACGTCCGCCGGGCGCTTGACGGGAGTGTCCTCAATTTGGCGGTGGACGCCTGCGGGCAGAGTCGGAACTGTGTCGCGCCGTTCGTCTTGAGTCCAAGTCCCCGTACCTGGAGCGTTGCGTAATCATGGCCCCCCGCGCGAACTGGAAAGGCTTCCTTCGGCTGTCTCTCGTCACCTGTCCGGTCGCGCTCTACCCGGCGACGTCGGAGAGCGAGAAGATCTCCTTCAATCAGCTGAACCGGCAGACCGGCCATCGTATCAAGTACCTGAAGGTCGACGCCGACACCGGCGACGAGGTGCCCAACGAGGACATCGTCAAGGGCTACCAGCTCGAGAAGGACCAGTTCATCGAGGTCTCCAAGGAGGAGCTCGAGGAGATCGCGCTGGAATCCACGCGTACCATCGAGATCGACGAGTTCGTCGACAAGACCGACATCGATCCGCGCTACCTGATCCGCCCCTACTACATCCGTCCGGACGGAAAAGTCGGCCACGACGCCTTCGCGGTCATCCGCGAGACCATCCGCGAGATGAACAAGGTCGCTATCGGGCGGGTGGTGCTGACCAACCGCGAACACATCATCGCGCTCGAGCCGATGGACAAGGGTCTCGTCGGCACGCTGCTGCGCTACCCGTACGAAGTCCGCAGCGAACAGGAGTATTTCGACGAGATCCAGGATGTGAAGGTCACGAAGGACATGCTCGATCTCGCCAGGCACATCGTGAACCAGAAAGCGGGCAGCTTCGAGCCGGAGAAGTTCGAGGACCACTATGAGACCGCGCTGATCGAGCTCATCAACCAGAAGCGTGCCGGCAAGCCGATCGTGCCCAAGGATCGGCCGAAAGGCGAGAACGTCGTCGATCTGATGGACGCGCTACGCAAGAGCGTCGGCGGCGCAGCAGCCAAGACCGAGGCTCCGAAAAAGCCTGCCAAGAAGACGAAGAAAGCTGCGGCGGCTCAGAAGGAGATGCTGATGCCGATCGCCGGTAAGAAGTCGGCTAAGGAAGCGGCGGCGAAGAAGCCGGCATCAGGGGCGCGGCGCAAGTCGGCCTGATCTAACGTGAAGTATCCGGTGACGCCCGACGGTCGCTACTTCGTCGTCCGTGGCAGGTTGTGGCGCATGGCCAACCGTGGCCTCGGTGAAGCGGAGCGGACCGGTCTCGTCGGCCATCTGATGACGGCCCGTCGCGCGGTCGCCAACGCCAAGCAGACGCAGGCCCCGAGGCGGAGGCCGCCGCGCATAAGGCAGTGGACAAGGCAAAACGCGAGCTCGGTGAGAGAGGCCCCGTCTGGTGGGAAGACGGCGCACCGGATCTCAACCGGCACATGGCCAAAAACACGACCTACGCCGAATGGTACGCGAAGATCAGTCGCTCAAGCTCGGGAGGATCCTGAATTGACCAAAGCTGCAATTTTCGATGTGGACGGGACGCTCTTGGATTCGGTCGATCTCCACGCCCTCTCCTGGCACGAAGCGATGGTCAAATTCGGCCACGATGTCAGCTTCGAGCAGGCGAGAGGCCAGATTGGCAAGGGCGGCGACAAGCTGATTCCGCACTTCCTGTCCGAAGAAGCCCAGCGGGACCACGGCAACGAAATGGAGGAATGGCGCAGCCACCGCTTCAAGTCCCAGTATCTGCCGCTGGTTCGCCCATTCTCGGCGGTCCCCGATCTGTTGCGGCGCGTCAGGGATGCCGGCGTGCGGATTGCCGTCGCCTCCTCCGCCAAGAAGGATGAATTGGCCAAGTATCTCGACATCGCGGGCATCGGCGACCTGGTCGACGTGACGACCTCGTCGGACGATGTCCAGGAATCGAAGCCGGCTCCCGACATCTTCGAAGCGGTCCTAAAGAAGCTTGGGGTCGAGGGCCACGATGCTGTGGCGATCGGTGACACCCCCTACGATGCGGAAGCGGCGAGGAAAGCGAAGATCAATATCGTCGGCGTGCTGTGCGGCGGCTTCACCGAGAGTTCGCTGAGGCAGGCTGGATGTGTCCAGGTATACCCCGGCCCGGCCGCCCTGCTTGCCTGCTTCGGGGATTCGCTCCTCGCAAGATGAGTACGATGTGGAGGGTTTGATCAACGCGAGCCTTGAGGCGGCGGTTTGCTCTTGCTGTACCGAGCCGCCTTTTCGCGTACCATCTGACCGGCTACAATACGCTACACGTAGCGGGGACAGGGTGTTTTGTTCGACGGATTGTACAAATGCGAGTATCGCGCTGGTTCTGTACTGAACCGTAGCGTCATGCATGTCCGCGGTGGCCGCATGCTGGGCGGAAACTCGGCTTTCGCCCACGTCGGGAGCTACGAAGAGATCAACGGCGTGATCGTCGGTCGCGTAGCCGGACAGCGCCATGCCCTCAATCCCGAGGTGCGGCAGCTCTATGGTGCGGACGATGACGAGCTGATCCTGCGGGGCCGTGCGGTTGGTGATTCCTATCACTTCGATGCCTCTCCGGTCCGGCTCCCTGATCAAGTGATGCATTCCGTGATGACGAGCTTGGATGACGAGTCGTTGCCGCCGCCAGGAAAGGTCGGCAACGGCGGCATCCCAAATGGCCTTTACGGGCTGCGCATCCGCGCGCTCGATGGGATTGATGGCGGACTGACCGGTGTGATGCTGCTGGAGGACGGCCGCATGCTGGGCGGAGACGCCTTCTTCTACTATCTCGGCTCTTACTCCTCTGCGGACAACCGCTGGCGCGGTGAAATCGTCAACCAGGAACACACGGCTGCTCGCGACGCGATCTTCGGCGGGTACGAAGTGGGCATTGGCTTTTCGGGCAGTTGGGAGGCCAACGGCGCGATTTGGGAGGCGACGGCGCTGGCCGGAAAACGAAGTTTCCAGCTGGCGGCCGAGATGAAGCTCCTGCACAGGATCTGATCAAGAGTTCAGTTCGTGGTCGGGTAAGGCCGCTGCAGCTTGAGATCAACCAAGCGGCGAACCAGTAGAGCTTGAGCACGGATGAGGGCGCTCTGGGCGAGCAGGGTGGCCTCAAGCACGTGTGCATAGGAACGGCCCCGGCACCGCGCGGTTGGTGCTGTTCAATTGAAAATGCGCCGATGCATTTGGTCCGACGAGCAGATAGCCGGAGAAGGAGCTCCGCAGGATCGGTCCTGACCTTGGTTCTGGCCTGTTGGGATGGATTGCAAATCTTCCACGCGGCCAGTTGTGACGAGTTCGAGCAGATCTCGCCTGGTGGCGCGCCATGATCATACAGACGGTCGAGATCATCGCAGGAATTGTCCTGGTCGTTCTCGCCCTTCGCGATGTATTCGATACGGTGGTGGTGCCCGGTGAGAGCCGAGGCGCGCTACGCGTGGCGCGGCGGCTGCTCGCCATTATGCTTCCGGTTTGGAAGTGGGTCCGCCGCGGCAAGAGCGGGGTTTCCACCAGCTTTGCGCCGGCGATCCTCATGGGCTCCTTCCTGATCTGGATGGTCCTTCTGTGGCTGGGCTTCGGCTCATCGCGCATGCGCTGGGCGATTGGTTCGCGCCGCCAGCTGATTTCCTGAAGGCACTGTTCATCGTCGGAAGCGCGTTGTGCACGGTGGGACTGAGCGGCATCGAGGCCCACGGTCCGGCCCGCTGGGCCCTGGTCTTAGCCGGCCTTTCGGGTCTTTCGGTCCTGACGATGGCCGTCACATACCTGCTGCAGGTGCAAGAAGGCATTTCCCGCCGCGATGCCGGAATTCTCAAACTTACGACGGCTGCGGGTCAGCCGCCCTCGGCTCTCGGACTGCTCGAGCGTTATGCCGATCTCGACTCTCGGAGGAGGTCAGGCGCGTGCTTCACAGGGGACGCGATTGGTGCGCCACCGTCCTGCAGAGCCATGCTTCCCATCCATCGCTGATCTATTTCCGATCCGTCGGCGTAGGCTCGGGCTGGCCTGCAACGCTCGGAGCCATAATGGACCTCGCACTGATCTTCGAACTGCTGATCGAGGACCGCGAGAGCCGAGCGCTGGCGATCCTCCTTCGAAGCGAAGGGTTGCGCCTCATCGACGATCTGAATGGACTGATCGGCCTTGAGGCAAAATCTGACGACACGACTGCTGCGGCATTGCCGCGGGTTTGTGCCCGCTTGACGGCGGCTGGTTACAAGGTGCGTTCGTCGGTAGATGCGGCGGAATTCGCGGAGCAGCGGAGAAAGCACGCTGGCCGGGTGCGCGCCGCTGCCGAGCATCTTGGCACTATGGTGGCGCCCCTGGTCCCTTGATCGACAGCGGCATCGGACCGTGGGTGTTGGTGCGGTTCAGTCCGACGGGCATTCAGGGCAGGTATCGCCGATCGAATCCAGCATTCCGCGCAGCTCGGCGACAGCCTGATCCGGAGACAAGCCGTCCGGCGGCTCCTGCCTCGCGATGTCCAACGCGCGCTCGCGCGCGTGAGGGTCGGCCCGGTCCTTTGCCCAGCCGTGCTCCTCGCATTCGTGGATGGCGCCCGCCTCCTGCAGAAGGCTGAGCGCCCATCCGCGCAGCGTTCTGATCGCCGGCCGTCTTTCCTTCGTCATCAGCATCGAGCTTGCTCCTAACGGGACGAATCCATTCGCCTGTCTTCTCGTTCCGGGCGGTTAGCACGCAGCAGGGATTCGCAATCGGCAGGGCTGAGGTTTGTCCCCGTGTTCCGCGGCGCTGTGCACAACGCCACCTTCCGGTGCCGGCATGAGGTGCGCCCCAGTGCCCCGGCAGGCTGCTCGGCATTGCTATCCCGACCGTGAAAGGTGTAATTGCACTCGCAGGTACCTCCGACGTGGCAGGAGGGGTGCATGGGTAACTGGCTCGTTGTTCCCAAAGGGACAAGCTTGGCGAGGCGATCCCGGGCGGGCCGTGCTGCGCAATACGTTCGAATGTCGAGAGAGCTCCAGCGCTACTCGATCGCGAACCAGATGGCTGCCATCGCCGCCTATGCCGAGACGAACGCGCTCACGATTGTGCGCACCTATCGCGACGAGGGCCGGAGCGGACTCCGGATCAAGGGGCGTCCTAGTCTCATCGAGCTGATCGAAGATGTTCAGTCGGGTCGAGCCGATTTCGACCACATCCTCGTTTACGACGTCAGTCGCTGGGGCCGGTTCCAGGATGTCGACGAGAGTGCCTACTACGAATTCCTGTGCAAGCGGAGCGGCGTCCAGGTCGAATACTGCGCGGAGATCTTCAAGAACGACGGCACCTTCGTTTCCGGGATCGCAAAAAGCCTGAAGCGCGGGATGGCCGCCGAGTGGAGCCGGGAGCTCTCCGTCAAGGTGCACGCGGGACACTGCCGGGTCGCGAGCCTTGGGTACCGCGTTGGCGCTCCAGTCGGCTACGGCCTCCGACGCTTGATGGTCGACGAAAGCGAGCATCCGAAGGCCCGTCTCGAAAAGGGGCAATTCAAGGCTCTGCAATCGGATCGCGTTCGGCTGCAGCACGGATCGGCCGAAGAGACCGCCGTGATCCGGGAGATTTTCGATCAGTTCGTCAACTGCCGGAAGTCCTACAGCGACATCAGTCGCCAACTGAACGACGCCGGCATCGCCAATCACAACCGTCGGCCCTGGACCGACGGCATGATACCCACCATTCTCGGGAACGAGAACTACATCGGCAAGACCGTCTACAATCGCACCTCAAGACGCTTGGGCCAGAAGCTGGTCAAGAATCCGGACAACGCTTGGGTCCGGGGCGCTGCGGGAATCGAGCCTATCGTGGACCAAGGCATCTTCGCTCGCGCGCAGAAGCTGCTGGCCGATCGACGCGTGGAGATTCCGGAAGAAGAGATGCTGCTGCGCCTTCGACTCACGCTCCGCCGGCGCGGTAAACTCAACTCGCACATCATCAATACGACGCTGGGTCTCAATCACGTCTCCTCGTACGTGAAGCACTTCGGTTCGCTGCGGAAGGCCTATGCGCTGATCGGATATGTGTCCCCGCGCGACTGCGACTGGATTGATACCCGGGATTTTTGGGCCGCCGAACAATCGAGGCATGCCACCGAACTCGCGGAGGACCTGCGAACGGAATTTGACATCAACGCTGCTGTTGTTCCGGACCCCATAGGGGTTGACGTCGGAGGCTCACGCGTAGTTTCGTTTCTCGTCGCGCGACGACTGGCGCATCGTGGAAAGGACCACGCGGCGCAATGGAAAGCCTACCGTAGGCAGATCTCATCGGGCCTACTTGCCGTGATGCGGCTGGATGCGGCGAATCGGGAGATCGAGGATTACGTGCTGTTGCCTGCCCCGTTGAGGTCGGGACGCTACGTCTGGCTCTCATCTGATTCCCTTCGTCGACATCGGGGCGCGCTTTACCAGGAAAAGGAGGCATTGTTCGGTGCCATCAAGACAACGCTGGCAAAAACCAACCGTGCCGCCCCAACCAGCTCAGCACCGTCGAAAAAGCGATCGAAATCAGGCCGGCCCAGAGCCAAGGGCTTCGGCGGGCGGCGCTCACGGTGCGGAGATACAAAATCGCTCCGATGAGCGTGCCGTAATTCCTTCGGAAGTCACCATTCAGCTTCGCAATCTTGGACAATTCCGACGACGTCTCGACATCATTTGCCATCGGGCTGGCTCCTTCGTCTTGGTAGGACCAGCGCCCTATGAACCACTGTTTTGCCCGACGGAGCAAGTGATATTTCGTATTATCAGAAATAAACATGATCGCAGTGGAACTTGGCCGGAAGCTTTAGAATTCTCCGATGCGTCCGCAGTCCAGGCACCTGCTTGGTTATGAATTGCTACGCTGCTTCGCGGTACCCCTCTTCGCTCCGCTTCTTGTTGATGAGATTCAACAACTGCGCCGACGCCCGCGCATCGCATAAGGCTCGATGATGATTGTCGAGCGAGATGCCATATATCTCGCAAAGCTTCCCAAGTCCGTAGGACTTGTGTCCCGGATAGCGCCGCCGCATTCCGGCGCACGTGCAGAGCTTCGGGAATCTGAAGCGCCGCGCGATCCTTTCGAATTCGTAGGCCATGAAACCATAGTCGAAGCTGACATTATGGGCGACGAAAATGCCGTCCCCCATAAACTCCATGAATCGGTCCGCTACCTCCGCGAACAAAGGTGCGTCCCGAACCATTTCGTTCGTGATGCCGGTCAGCTGAACGATCTTTGCGGGAATGGAACGCTGGGGATTGATGAGAGAATGCCACTCGTCGACGACACAGTGATTGCGAACCTTCACCGCGCCGATCTCGGTGATGCGATCGCCATTCGACCAGGAGCCGGTCGTCTCGATATCGACCACCACGTAGTCCTGCTCGGGGTCGAAACGATAATCCACCCGACCGATCTCGGCGATGATGCCGGCCGCGCCGAGCTGGCGGAGACGGGTCAGCTGGTTGCGGCGGATCACGTCCCCCTCGGCCTTGACCTCCATGAAGGACGCTTTGCCGTCCTGCACCAGCATCAGGTCGGGGAAACCGTCCCGCATGCCGCGGAAATCTTCGCACATGCTGCGGACGATGCCGGCTATGGCGGTCGGATCGAATCCTTCGAGCAGCGCGCGGAGCGCCTCCACTTGCACATGATCCCAGCTGAAGATCCCATTCGGGCGGCCCCATTTTGCTGCGATGGTGCGGAGGATCAACGGAAGAGAAGCTCCGGATGCGATGGCGGCTAGTTTCTCGTCGATCGGCACGGCGAAGAGCCGCCGGAAGCTGCGGTCCTTGAGGCAATGGGGTAGCCGGTCGAACCCGCTGGGCATCCGGGTGCTCTCGAAGAGCTCGTCCCAGAAGAGAAGGCCGAACAGGGTATGCCACAGCACATTCTCGGTGAAGAAAACCTTGGTGCCCTCGCGCCGCAGAACGCCGGCGACGCCTGCTTCTGGATTGCCGCGATGGGTATCGTCGACGGTGATTGTGCGCCCGGACCGCAGCAGTTCGGTGTAGACGCCTGTGCGCCTCCCTCCGAACTTGCGAGCGTAAAAGTCAGTTGCGAAAACATGCTCCCCGTCGCTCGCGGGGTCATCGATCATCCGTTGCAGCAGGTCTTCGGCCTCAATGCGATCCCCCGTATTGTAAAGCAGGCGGACCAGGCGCTCGTTGCAGTCCGGCGAGCACCCCGCGCGGTAGAGCTGACGCGCAAGTTCGCTCTCGCCCGCTTTCTCGAAGAAGAGTCCGGTCTGATGAGCCGCTCGGCTCCGGAGGTCGTTGGCGTACTGTGTCCCGCAGGCAGGCCCGGACAGCACGTCGATGGCGGCCCGCCTGTGGACAGGCTCCGATCCGTTCTCAAGGCTGTCAAGAATCTGGCTGTAGTGGAACGAGGCAAGCGCCTCCTCGGCATCCGTGAAGCGTGCGCTGAACGCGGTCTCGCGGTTTGTGCGGAGGAGGCCCAAGTCCCGCAGCGCGAAGTTCTTGAGGTTCACCTCGGTCTTGCCGAAGTAGAGATAGAGCAGGAATTCGATCGGCCGCGTGCCGTCGAGAGCGATGAATTTCCGGGCGCCGCAGTGCTGCGCGGCCGTCGAAAACGGGATCTGTTCGAGATAATAGTCGATGAACTTGGCTTTAGCCCAATACTTGCGGACGTCTTTGCGCCCAGCCGCCTGTGCTCCGGTGAAGAGGACATCTTTGGGAAGACGCGCGACGAACCCGGCGTAGTCGACTTCGCCGAGCACCCGGGCATGACCGACCATCATCAGATCCGACGTCGCCTGCTCGATATCGTCGATCTCGGGGTACTCGAACAGGGATCGATTGAATATCGCACCACGCCGGTTGATCATGCGGATCAACAGGCATCGGGCATCTCTCGAAAGGCCCTCGAAGCGCGCTATGAAAGCGTGATGATCCGGGCCAAGCACGGGTTCGTACGTTCGCTGCACGAACCCGAGCATTTCGGCGAAATGGTCGAGATAATAGTAGACAGGCAGTTGCGGCAGTTTGGCCAAGCGGACCTTCGCGGCTGGAATCGTTTGTTCTATTTTTGTTCGAATGGTGTGAGTGAAGTCAAGCACCTCGACGGCTCCAGCTGCCTAGTCGCCGACCGCTCGGTCCGCTGAGTTAGGAAGGCGAAGCCGGGGCATCTTCCTTCAGACCCCGGGCGACGATCTTGAGCGCTCCGTCCGGAAGCGACCGCTGCAGCTTCAGGGCTTCCTCCGCAGGCGCGGTCATCCAGGTCTCGACTTCGTCAAGCGTCGTCAGGATCACGGGCATCGCCTTTGGATGGATTGCGCCGACTTCTGCGTTGGGCTCCGTCGTCAGGAAAGCGTAGAGGTCGTTCGTAGTCTCGCCCTCCTTGACCTTCCGGACCGACGTCCAGTTGGTCCAGATGCCGGCAAAGCAAAGTAGCGGACGGGTCTCGTCGAGCGCGAACCAAATGTCGCCGCCCTCGGCCTTGTTGAACTCGCTGAAGCTGTTGAACGGCACGACACAGCGATTCTCGACGTCGAGCCAGCGCGTCCAGTGTTTGCTTTTCACATTACGGATGTTGGTCGTTCCAGAATCCGGCTCCATCCGGAGCAATTCCTTGAAGTCGACGGCCTTGCCCTTGGCCTGCAGCTTCTCGGCGCGCTTCTTGGTGGCGTCCATCAGCGCTTTGGACGACGACGGCATACCCCAGCGCGCGGTCGCGAGTTCGCGGCCCTCGGCGCCGGTCCGCACGATCGGCGCCGCGTAATCCGGAAACACGCCAGGCATGGGAGCGAGGTTGCTGATATACTGGTTGACGATCCGGAACAGCGCCGTGATGGCCGCCTGGTTGGTGGTGATGGAGTAGAGATTGCACAAGGTCAGGTCTCCGGATCCGGATGGCGGGCCCGCTGCGCCAGCTGCAGAAGGGTAGCTGCTGGGCGCTTCCCGGCTTTCGCGCACGTCCGGCAGCGCAGGCGGCTCCCCAAGTCATGCACGAACGTCGTCGATGGGTGGGCGAGGGTCGCGAGGTCGACGTCGCGAGCGGCCTTGCAGCGCGAGCATTCGATCTGCAGCCAGCTATAGCCACCGTTGATGGCCTGGTCGATCGTTGGCGACGGATCGAGGGGGCCACCGTCCGACCACCAGCGTTCGTTGACCGACTCGCAAAGAAGCTTGTCGGCTTGCCGGATCAAGGCCTCACCCCCGAGCCTCGGAGGACTGCACCGCGAGGATCGTCGTCATCGCGCGCGCGCGTCCGAGCTCCTTGGCGAGGGCCTTGCGGTCTCCTCCGGAGAGGGGCGTTGGGTGGTGCTTGGGGGCCATGGACGTCCACCGGCTACGGCGCGTCGTACGAGGGCCAGCAGCCGTCTTCCTCGTGTCGCCCGGTCCGCTGTGAACACGTGCCGTCCAGCAGGCGCTGCCCGACATCCCTCCAGATCGCATCCAGACCGTACAGGCGAGTGGCATCGATCTTCTGGATCTCAACGGTCCGGCCGCACCGGCGGCAGCCAACCCGCAGTAGATGCGCCGGAATTTGACCTAACCGCAGCTGGCATTCGAACGGCCTGGGACTGGAGGAATTGCGATCGACGCGAGCATCGCCAAGAAGCGCCTGCCAGTATTCGGGCGGCAGATCGTCTTCCGGAGCCAATCCGCGTGCCGGTGCCGCCCTCCTGCCGCCGGCAGAGGCTATCCTGTCCATCTGCTTGCGGGTTGGCATGCGCCAGCTTGCGGGGCGGTCAGTCATGCCTCATAGAACACAACAAGAACACGAGAGTCTAGCCCCGTCGAACAGGAAACTCGGCGGGCGGCGAGTGCAATCCCATCGGCGGGCGGTTAGCGTGTCACTGCAAGGAGCTCGGCCTTCGATGGAACAGCATCTGCCGGCGCTGCGGGCCGACCGACATACAAAGACCAGGTAAATTGTTTAGATCACAAAGATTGCCATCCGGGAAAGTGCTCGAGTTCCTCATATCATCCGAGGGAGTTCGTCACGTCAGGGGACTTTCGCAAGCGCTTTGCGGAAAAAGAAATCCCCGTCGGTTATTGGGACAAGCCTGAAGATCTAGCAGCCTCGCGGTGTTCCTGCCTCGCGGTCGCGGTACATCATGGAAACGGTGATCCCGGTGGATGAGGACTAAGAAGGTATCAGCACAATTCCTGACGGCCGTAGGATCGGTGGAGCGCAGCGAAACCTATCGCTCATACCCTCGCGGAAGTACGATGGGCTTCGCAAGTGCTCTACCACTCTACGACTACTAAGCTCGACCGGCGATGCCCCGCAGCTCAGGCATCGCCGTCATTCTCAACCGTCTACTTCTCGTTCTTGTACGACTGATTCTTTGCGATCGTCACCCAGCGGCCGTTCTTGATCTGGCCGATGGTCGCGGCGGACACGCCGAGATGATTGTCCCTGGAGAAGGACACGGGCGCGCCGCCGAAGATGTCTTCGAAGACCTTGCCGGATTCCATCGCCCCGATGAGAGAATCCGTCGTCAGGTTCTTGCCCGCGAGGCCGGCATAGAACGCGAACGCCATGGCGCCGTCATACCCCGAGGTCGATTGCAAATTGGGATCGATGCCGAACATCTTGCGGTAGGCTTCGATGAATTCCTTCACCTTGCCCGTCGCCGTATCGGGATAGAAAATCTCGGTCTGGCCGACGCCGAAAATGCCTTCGGTGGCGTCCTTGCCGAGATCGTGCAGGTCAGGCACGTAGCTCGGCGACGACACCACGTAAAGCGGTGTCCAACCGAGCTTCTTGGCGGCAGTGACGATGCCGACGGACTCGCGGACCACGGAGCCGAGCGCAACGAGATCGCAGCCGTCCGCCTTCATGCGCGCAACCTGCGAGTTGAAGTCCGTCGCACCGCGCTTGAACGACACGCGGGTGGCCTCGGGCACCTTCAAATCCTTGAGCTGATCGGAATAGGCATCGGTGAAATTCTTCCCCATCTCGTCGTCCTGATAGACGATGCATGGCTTCTTGATGCCGTTCTTCTCCATCACGTATTTGATGCCGAGGCGCATCGTGTCGTAATAGGGGCTGAACATGTTGAACTTCAGCCTGTCCTCGGGCTTGGCCGGATCCATCTTGAAGGTGAATTCGGCGGCCGTGATTGGGAACAGATGGGTCAGGCCGGCGCCCTGCACCAGCGGCATCGGCGCCAGCGTCGTGGCCGAGCCCATCGCGGACACGATCGAGAATGCCTTGTCGAGCTCGATTAGCTTCTGCGTCTGCAGCACGGCCTTCTTCGGATCGTAGCTGTCGTCTTCTAGAATGAGCTTGATCTTTCGTCCGTTGATGCCGCCCGCGGCATTGATCTGCTCGACTGCGAGCTTCATGCCCGACGAAGCAGGAACGCCCCACGACTTGATCGGCCCGGAGAGGTCCATATGCGTGCCGATCACGATCTCCGTGTCGGTGACGCCCTGCGTCTTGAACTGTGCGAGCGCGGGCTGCGCGGCCAATCCCGTGAGCGCGACGATCGCGGCTGACAAAAGGAAACGTGACGTCATCGTATACCTCCCTGGGCTTTCGGTTATGCGCTCTGTGAAATGGCGCTTGCTGTCATGGAATGTTCTTTAGGACGCAGCAATCGTCTACGCAGCACGAGCATGGCGCTCATCTCGGGGTCGCCAGGACCGAGCGAACGCTCGATCAAGCTGAAACCGTCGATCTTCACGGGCGCCTTCGCATTGGTCTGCGCGATCACCCGACCGATCAGTGCGCGGATGTCGTCGGAGCGGCAAAGGCTGAGGAAGTGCGTGAATGGAATGCTGTTGTCCTGTGCGAACTTGATGACCGAATCAGCGTCCATCAACACCGCAGCGATCACCCTCCCCTCGTCATCGCGATGCAGGAACGCATCGGCGACGTAGGGCGATGTCACGAGATCGGCTTCGCTTCTGAGCGATGCGGCGCCGCTGTCGAGCTGATCCGCGACACGTCCCGCGGGATGCGGTTGGCCGGCATGGACGACATCGCCGCTTTGCCACCAGCCGTCGCGGACCGCGTTCGCAGTCTCACCGGCGTAGCCGACAAACAGCGTATCGGACCTTAGCCGGATTTCGCCCGATGCCAGCGTCTCCAGCCTCGCGCCATCGAGTGTTCTGGACGTGCCGCGATGCGAAACCAACGACACGGCCCCGCCGGACTCGGCCTGGCCGTAGGCATCGGTGAGCGGCCGCCGGATCGCCGCGAACCAGGCCCCGACATCGGCGCGCGCCGGTGCGCCGGTCGTGAGGCACAGTCGTGCCCGCGACAGACCGAGACGTGTGCGGACCGGCGTCAGGACCAGAGCATCGAGAATGAGGTTCGGCCCGGCGCTTCCGGGCTTCACGGCCAGGGCGACCATGCGGCGCTGAAACTTCGTTGCCTCCGCCGCAGCGAGTTCGACAGCGGACTTCAGCTTCGCCCACAGGCGTGGCGGCGCTTGCACGACGGTCGGCTGCAATTCCCTGAGATCGGCGAGCACGGTCTCGCGGCTCTCGGGAAAATTGATGATACAGCCCGCAAGCAGCGAGGCGTAGACGCCGACCACGCGCTCCATCACATGATGCAGCGGCGTCAACGACAGGCGCTCGTCGCGCGCGCTCAGTTGCAGTTCACTGGCGGCCCGCGCCGCCTGCCGGCCGAGTGCGGCCTGCGTGAGCAGGGCTCCACGCGCCGGCGCCGTAACGCCCGATGTCATCAGGATCGCGGTGATCGCGACCGCGGCAGGCGCAGGAAGCGTCTCGGCGCTCGCGCCGCGGGCCTGTAGCTCCGCCAGCGTCATCACATGGTCCACGCGCGCGCCGTCGTCCCACTGCTCGTGCATGACGACGATCAGCCGTAATCCCGGGCAGCGATCCCGGATGCCGAGCGCCTGGTGCAGATGCGCGTCGCCGGCGACGAACAGAATGGCGACCTCAAACAGATTGACCAGCCGCGCCAGCTCCTCACCGTTGGCGTCCGCGTCGAGACCCGCCGAAATGCCGCCGGCGGCCATGATGCCTAGATCGGCGAGCACCCAATCCGCGCAGGTGTCGCCGCAGATGCCCGCGACGTCCTTGTCCTGCAGACCGACGGCACGCAAGCCGCGCGCGATCGCGGCGATACGCATCGCGGTCTCCGTGCCGCTGAGTGGCTGCCAGAGCCCGTAACGCTTCGAACGCATGACGGTCGCCGCGCCGTGCGCCGCGAGGGCCGCGGCAAGACGGGCCGAGAGTGCCTCGTTTTCAGCGCCCGCCATGACCACCTTCACTGTGCATACCCAGATAGAATTCGCGGACCTGATCCGACTGGAGCAGATTGGCGCAGGTGTCGTGCATCACGACACGACCGACCTCGAGCACGTAGCCGTAATGCGCCGTCTCCAGCGCCATCTTGGCGTTCTGCTCGACCAGCAGGATCGCGACGCCCTCCTCCGCATTGAGCCGGCGGATGATCGTGAAGATCTCCTTCACCAGCAACGGAGAGAGCCCGAGCGACGGCTCATCCAGCAGCAGCACTTTCGGACGGCTCATCAGGGCCCGGCTGATTGCCAGCATCTGCTGCTGGCCGCCGGAGAGCTGGCCCGCGAGCTGGTTTTGCCGTTCGCGCAGCACCGGAAAATAGTCGAACACCTTCTCCAGATCACTGGCGATGGTCTTGCTGTCCTTGCGGATGTAGGCGCCCATCCGAAGATTGTCGCGGACGGAGAGGAACGGAAACACCTCGCGTCCCTCAGGCACGTGGCTGATGCCGAGCCGGACGACCTTGTCCGGCTCCATCGAGCGGATCTTGCGCCCTTCGAACTCGACCGTTCCCTTCACAGGATCGAGCACGCCGGAGATGGTTTTGAGGATGCTGGTCTTGCCGGCGCCATTGGCACCGAGCACGGTGACGATCTGCCCCTGCATAAGATCGAGGCTGATGCCGCGAATCGCGGTAATCGGCCCGTAGGTGCTCTCGACATTGGCTAGACGAAGTATCGGTTGCGCGTCCATCGTCATGTCCCGAGATAGGCCGCAATGACATCCGGGTGGCCCTGGACCTCCGCGGCCGTGCCGAGCGCCATCGTCTTCCCGTAGTTCAGCGCGAGCACGCGGTTAGAGACGCGGCTGACCAGCGACATGTCGTGCTCGACCATCAGCACGGTGACGCGGAGACGGCGGTTGATCTCCAAGATCCACTCCGCCATGGCATTGGTTTCCTCGACGTTGAGGCCGGACGATGGCTCATCGAGCAGCAGCAGCGTCGGACCGACACACAGCGCGCGAGCAACCTCGATCACCTTGCGGACGCCATAGGGAAGCGCGCCAATCGTGGTGTCGCGGTATCTTTGCAGCCGCAACACGTCCATCACCTCCTCGGCCGCGCGACGGTGCGCAACTTCCTCCGTGCGAGCCTTCTTCGTGCGGAGAATGTCGTGCCAGGCCCGCGTGGTCGAATGGCGGTGGCGGCCGACCAGAAGGTTTTGCAAGGTGGAGGCGCTCTCGAACAGCTCGATGTTCTGGAAGGTGCGCGCGATGCCACGTCCGGCGATCTGCTGCGCCGAAAGCCGCGTGACGTCCTCGTCGCGGAAGATGATCTGGCCCGCGCTCGGCGTGTAGAGCCGGCTGATGAGGTTGAACAGCGTGGTCTTGCCCGCTCCATTCGGGCCGATGATAGTGAAGACCTCGCCCTCGTTGATCCCGAACGAGACGTTGTCCACGGCCGTGAGACCGCCGAACTTCACCGTCAGGTTCTTGACGTCGAAGAAGCTCATCGGCGCTCGGATTTCAGGAACATGCGGGGTGGGCGCGCGCTGCGTTGGCGCGCCAGCGGAAACTGCTTGAAATAGGCCTTCACGCGCTGCCAGCGGCCGTCGAGGCCCATCGGCTCATAGATGATGAAGACGATGATGATGATGCCGAAGATCAGCGACTTCAGGCCGGGCGCGTTGACCACGCGAAGGACGCCGGCCTGAACGGCCTGGGTCACGGTCTCGGGCAGGAACAGACCGTGCATCATGGCGTCGGTGCACACCGGCACCTTGTCCTTGAGGATGATCAGCAACGGATCGGCCATGATCATGAAAATCGCGCCGAACACCGCGCCCCGGAGGCTCACCAGCCCGCCGATGATGATGATCATGACGAAATCGATCGAGACAGCCAGGCTGAACATCTCCGGCGAGATGAACGACATCTTGTGCGCATAGAGCGCACCCGCGATTCCCGTGATGCCGGCCGACAGCGCGAACGCCGTGGTCTTGTAACGCGCCGTGTCGATGCCCATGCTGCGCGCGGCGGTCTCGGAATCCCGGATCGCTATGAAGGAGCGTCCGGTCGAGGACCGGATGATGTTGATGGCGGCGAGGATCACCAGCACGGTGACGAGCAGACAGAGGTAATAGAAGCCTTCCGTGCCGAGCTTCACCCCGAACACGGACGGCGGCGGCAGCATCAATCCTTCGTTGCCATGGGTGACGCTCTCCCATCGCGCAATGATCTCCTCGACGATGAAGGCAAAGGCGAGCGTGGCAATGGCCAGATAGATCCCGTGCAGGCGAAGCGCCGGCAGCCCGACGAGGTAGCCCGCGACCCCTGTGAAGACACCCGCGAGCGGGAGATAGAGCACCAGCGGAACGCCGTGCTTCTGCGCCACCGCGGTGAAATAGGCTCCGATCGCGAGAAAGGCGGCGTGACCGATCGAGACCTGCCCGGCCTGCCCTGACAGGATGTTCAGCGCCACGCCGACGATGGCGTAGATCATAATGAACACCAGTTGGCTGAGATAATAGGATTCGATCACGTAGGGCGCGGCAATCAGCCCTGCGAGCAGAACAGCGTACCAGAACACTGCGGCCTTCGACGGGAACAGCGGATCGCTGTCGCCATAACCGGTGCGGACATGGTGCGCCATGCCTTACACCTTCTTGACGGCGTTGAGGCCAAACAGGCCCTGCGGCTTCCACAGCAGCACCGCGAGCAGGACGACATAGGCCGCGACGTCCTTGAATCCCTCCGGAAGATAGAAGCCGGACAGCGATTCGACGATGCCGATTGTGATGCCGCCGGCGACGGCGCCGGGAATCGAGCCGAAGCCGCCGAGCACGGCCGCAGGAAATGCCTTAATGCCGAGAAAACCGAGATTGGCGTGGACTAGCGTGATCGGCGCCAGCAGGATCCCGGCGGCGCACGCGACCATCGCGGATAGGCTCCAGATCAGCGAGAACATCCGCTTTACCGGAATGCCCATGTAATACGCGGCGAGCATGTTCTGCGACGTCGCCTGCATCGCGATGCCGACCCGCGTATGGCGGAAGAAGGCGTAGAGCGCGGCGCAGAGCAGCACTGTCGCAACGATGATGGAGAGCGCGTCCCAGGCGATGACGAGCTTGCCGACTGTGAACACGCCGTCAGTGAAGGGCGTCTCGATCCGCAGATCGTCCGTGCCCCAGATGATGCCGACGAGCGCGCGGATCACGAGCCCAAGCCCGATCGTCGCCATCACGATCGAGAACTGCGGGTAGCCGAGGATGGGACGAAGCACGAGGCGTTCCATGATCGCGCCGAGGATCGCCATCGCGATCACGCACAGCAGGAACGACAACCAGTAATTCAGCCCCAGCGTCGTGATGAAGGTGACCGACATGAAGGCGCCGAGCATCATGATTTCGCCTTGCGCAAAATTCACCACTTCGGTCGCCTTGTAGATCAGGACAAACCCAAGGGCGATCAGCCCATAGACGCACCCCAAAGCTACGCCGCTAATCAATTGCTGCGTGAAATCGAGCATTTCCGTCCCAATAGCGCGTTGCGCTTGATCTTTTTTCGATAAGAGGACGGTCGATGTTGTTAGTCAAGCAGCTAATTAATTCAATGCTGCGACCATCGCATGAGAACGTGATAGTGCGCTCAATCGTCTCGTGCAGCGCCTTACCACAAGACTTGCTGCAGACCATAATCGGCGCAGTGGCGTGCCGCCTCGGCCTTCTACGATCACGGGCATAGCTTGTAGAATGGGTGAAGCGCAGCGAACCCGTTCGGGTCTGTTGGGGAGGAGCGATAATCGGTTTCGCTCCGCTCCACTCGTCCTATGAACTGCCGCCTGGTGATTGCCCTCGCTCTACTCTTTCTTCGTTCGATAATCGCCGAACGTCGTATCGCGCTGGTCGAGGAGATCCTTCACGCTGCCGCCGTCGCGGCGAAAACTGCCCATGTAGGCCTTGCTCGCCTCAGTGGTGAAGGCCAGCGCCTGGATCTCGGTGCCGGCGCGAATGGCAGCGCGGGCGCCCATGATTTCCATGGCACGATGGACGCTGCGCTTGTTGAGCTGCTGCAACTCGATCGGCACCTTGGCGGCGCGCTCGGCGAAATCGAGCGTTTTCTCGTCGAGCTCGGCGAGCGGGAAGGACCGCGTCGCGTATCCCCAGTCGGCAGCTTCGCGTCCGGACATCGCATCGCCCGTCAGCATCAGTTCCATGGCGCGGCGCATGCCGACAAGCCAGGGATGATACTGCATGTCGGGCGGGCTCATGAGACGCACTGGCGGATAACCGATCTGCGCATCGTCGGCGACGTAGACGACGTCGCAGGCGGTGGCGAGCTCGGTGCCACCTGCAAGGCAGTAGCCGTGCACTTGCGCGATCACGGGCTTGGCGAGATCCCAGATCCGGAACCAGCCTTCGACCACGTGGCGTGACCACTGGCCCGGACCCGACGCCGAGTGATAGGGCTGGTCGACGCGATTGTCGGCGGAGAGATCGTAGCCGGCGGAGAAGCAAGGCCCCGCGCCGCGCAGGACCGCAATCGAGACTTCGCCGTCGCGATCGGTCTGTTCGAGCACCTCGAAGATTTCGCTGCGCAGGCGATTGTTCAGTGCGTTGCGCTTCTCCGGCCTGTTCAACGTGATGCGCCGGACGCGCGGACGCGGTTCGTCGACTATGATGTGCTCGTAGCTCATGAAATCCTCCCGATCGCCAGGCTTTTTGCCTTTGAGAGAGGTCTTGCCCGAGATCGAAAGCGATGTCATCGGCCGCAAACGCAGATCACCCCGCCAGCAGCAGCGAGAGCGAAGGCGGATATGTTGTCTGTCCAAAGGCGGCAGAGGCCCGACTTCTGAGGCGCTCGAGAGATCAGCCCCGAGCCACTAGCCACCTATTCATGCAGCAACGCTTGCCAGTCTGGGGGCACCGCTCCGGCCGGCCCGGGGACGGGCTGATCCGGCGGACGCGAGTGCGCGCCTTGAAGATTCGGGCCCGCGAAACTCTCTCCCGTGCGATAATCGTAAAACCATCGTTCGCCCGGCTCGAAGCTCGTGATGATCGGATGGGCCGTCGCCGCGTTGTGTTTCGATGCGTGTTGGTTTGGTGAAGTATCACAGCAGTCGATGTGTCCGCATTCGGCACATCTGCGAAGATGAAACCACCACCCGCCCGCGGCCGAGCATTCCACACACCCCGTTCCGGTCGGCTTGGCCGCGAGGTTGATGCCATCCTTCTCAGCCTTCATAG
The DNA here is from genome assembly GCF_055807515.1 of Bradyrhizobium sp. Kon69. Lineage (NCBI taxonomy): Bacteria > Pseudomonadati > Pseudomonadota > Alphaproteobacteria > Hyphomicrobiales > Nitrobacteraceae > Bradyrhizobium > Bradyrhizobium sp. Kon69. The sequence continues at coordinate 90,655 of NZ_JBVVOS010000010.1, forward strand.
CTTTAACTCACTGGAACTGATGGCGACCACGACGGATGCATTCGCGCCGAGACCCTACCTAGCATCCTGCCAGTGTTTTGCCCGAGGGGTCAACGTGAGCGCAGCTGCTTGCGCAGTCATGAGGTGATTCGGAATAGCCACCGTTCGAGGAAGAAGGACATCCGATCTCCGGCTGAAGCCGAGATGAAACGCTCGTCGCCTTGGTAGGTTCGAACAGCAATTCGGATGGGTTCGAGGAGGACGTTGTCGATCCCTACTTCGAACATGCCGCCGGAGAACGTGCCGATAACGTTGAAGAGAAACCAACACATCTGAGATATCCCGCTGTTGCGCAAATAGACGTATTTAGGTCAGGGCCCGTTCGGAATTCATGGTGAGCCGATTGCGATTCATCGGCTCACTCAGGAACAATATCAGGCATCCGGGTAGCCATTCGCCCTGTTGCAAGCGCGACGATCGCGGTTGTAGGCGATCACACCGGCCGTATGACCGTAGAGCTGCGTTATTACCTGGCGTGGCTGTAAGCCTGTTGCACGCAGGCAACATATGGTTTGTTGCTCATTCAATCATATGGTCCTGCACTTGCAGTGGAGACCGAGACGACGGTCGAAGCGATTGCGGCCGCAGTTGCGATGGCGAAGAGCCCTGTTCGAAAGCATGTCATGTTCGTTGGTCCCAAGTCAGACCGCACTATTGCGTGTCTTTGCAATTACAATGGGAGCTCACCCGAGTTCCTGTATGTGCGGCACGTCACTTCACCACCGGCCACCGACAACTCTGCCCGTGGTCAGGATCGGACCGGCCTATGCAGCGCCTGCCCGATAATCATTAGGGGAACGGCCAACAAGATAAAAAAGATGGACATCATAACGAGCTGGTCGTGGAAATTAGTGTTAGGCGGCGTTCTTGAGACCACCAGGCTGGTGATGATGAACCCAAACCCGGCCAAAGAGGATAGTATGCTGCTGGCTTTGGCAATCAGCCCAAGCCGACGCCATTCGATGTCCCGAGCCTTGGCTCTAGCAGCGTGAGCATCCAGCTCCGAACGCAGTGCCCGCAGCTCGGTTTCTATTTCAGCCTGAGTCATATCTGGCGCTTTCAGGTGAGCTGCCCGTCTCGCCAATGTGACGGCACTCACCATCTCGGGTATTGACCGATGGTCCCTCGGGGATGCTTTTGACGTCTGGCCGCTCCGCATGCATTTTGACAAACAGGCGAAGCGGCCTTGGAGCGTGATCAGGAACCTCGCGCACCGCTCATGATCGGCCCAAACCTTTCCCAGCTTTCTCCCTTAAATCGCATCATCTGGAGCTGCTCGATCGGGGCGAAATCGTCAGGGCCTGTTTTGATACGTGTGCCAGTAATGTAAATTCCAATCTCAAAATCGAGGTTGGCTGCCTGCTTCATTACATTCTCTCGGGTCAGCGTATCGCCGCACTGACGGAGGACTTGCTCTAAACCCTTAGCAACACCATAGCCAAAGACAGTCGCAGAGTCGTCGAGATCACCTTCGGGGTACCACTTCGTCATAAAAGATCGCCACTCGTTCATCGATGCGTCGTTCTTCCATTCTGAATCCTTGGGGTCCTTGAGGTATGCGGTAGACAGAATGCCCTGGCTGGCCTCGAAGCCCGCGGGCTTGATAACCCCCCCTATAGAGCCAGAGACGTTGGTCAGGAACTGCACGGGATGCCAGCCTAGTTCGGCTACTTTCTTGATGGCCTGAGCGGCAAACTTTGGGGTGGCGATATTGACGAAGATGTCGGGGTTTGCGCCCTTGATCTGCACCACCTGGGAATCGACGGTAGGCGAGCTCGTCTCATACGCTGCCTCGACAACGATAAGCTTGCCGGCTTGGTCGCCGAGGCCATCCTTCAAGCCGGTGACGTAGTCTTTCCCAAAATCGTCATTCTGATAAAGCACACCGACAGTCTTACCGGGGTAGTTCTGCAGAATGTACTTGCCGTAGATGCGAGCTTCGACCTGGTAACTGGGCTGCCATCCCATAGTCCACGGGAAGTTCTTCGGGTCGTTCCATTTGGCTGCTCCGGTCGAGACAAATAGTTGCGGCACCTTCTTGGAGTTCATGTACTTCTGGATTGCGGTGTTACCGGGCGTGCCCAAGGGGTTGAAGATCAGCAGAACTTCATCGCTCTCGACCAGCTTGCGGGCTTGCTCGACCGTCTTCGGCGGGCTGTACGTATCATCATAGGAGACGAAGTTGATCTTGCGGCCGTTGATGCCGCCTTCGGAGTTAATCTTGTTGAAGTAGGCGGCTTCGGTCTTTCCAATCGTTGCATATGCGGATGCGGGACCAGAGTACGGCATGATGTTGCCGACCTTGATTTCGGTGTCCGTTGCGCCAGGGTCGTATTTCTTTTGAGCATTAGCGCTTGATGAGATCGTTGCAACAAGTGCCGCTGTGATTGCGGTCGAATAGACAAGCTTGACGTAAGAATAACGCATCGTTGTCCTCCCTTGCAGCACAAGCTGTTCAGCCATTCTGGTGAGCTGTTCAGCCGCGCATAAGTGAGTATGCATGAGAACCGTCTACGGCAGCAACGAAAGGTGCCTGCCATTTGACTTCAGCAGTTAGAAAGCCAACTCTAGACGCGGCGCACAATTCCTTCCGCAGGAATTAGCGGGAGCAGGCGGGCTGCAAGCTAAGCTTGCGCAGCACGGAGCTTACGCCATCTGCTCGACAGTCTTGAGCATCAGCAAACTTTGTGGCGGAGGCGTTTCGTGAGGCACTTTTCGTAGACTCCGCCTTTGGCTTCCTGGCGCTGACGCGGGTGTCATTAGGATCGTGCCAGTGGCGAGGAATGAACCCCGGCTCCCTCGCCTTTGCTACTTCCTTTGGCTGAGGCTGAGCTGGTAATCGAGACTCGGAAGGTGGCGTGTAAGCGAGGGCAACCTGCTCCACCGTCGGCTGAATGTCTTGGATGCTGATCAGCGATAGCCGATCAGCCTTGTTGCCGGTTACAGCAGGATAGACAATTGAAGGTGCCGGCACCGGAGCAGACTTGGAGGTGGCGGCAGCAATAGCTCCGGCACCACCAACACAAACTAATCCAACTACGATGACCTTGATCACAGCGATGCCCCACACCGAGGCGCCGAGCCTAGATGACATTTGGCCCGGATTAAGGCGACCTGATTTTTTGGTTAATTCTGCCGCGCAAGCCACTGCGATCGCCCGGGCCTGAACGTTTGTCTTTTGCCGATTCCAATGAGCGCCACCGGCGCCGAGATGCAGGCTACGACCTGCCTGCCAGCTCAAGGCGATAGTTGTCGATCACAGGCTTGGCGGGGTCTCATGACGCCTACCTTTCTCAAATGGATCGGGACGACATCGGCCATGTCCCTCTGGAGACGGCCTTCTGGTCGGGTTGAGACCACGGCCCCCTGTAAACCGGCTTCAAACGACAGGTGCTCTCGCCGCGAATGCGATCACCCGCAAGCCAGGAAACCTGCTGCGCCATCGTGCTGAATGATCTCTGATATTCAGGCGATCGACCTTACCGCACCTCTGACCGGCATTCCGTCCTGCGCACCCTCTTTAAGGCATTTTAATGCGGCAGCCTCGCATCCAATTTCCAAAGACTTTTGCAGCGAGACCATCTCACGTATCATAGACGCGAACGCGCCGACGAAGGCATCGCCGGCCCCGGTTGTGTCGATGGGCGTGATGCAGGGAGCAGGCGCGCGGAGACGCTTGCCATCGGCGGTGAAGGCGAGTGCGCCTAGCGCGCCAGCGGTTACGATGCAGTTGAGGTCACCGGCCCTGGCAAGTTCGGCGGCTGCGGCGTCGTAATCCGGCGACGGGGCGAAGCCGATGGCCCTGGCTGCATCCAGAGCCTCATGCTCGTTGACGAGGAGATAATCGGTCACCGAGAGAAGCTCGACCACCATCTCGCGGGTCATCAACTCCGGCACGGGTGCGAGATTCCAGATGACAGTACCGGACACGGATTTCGTCTTGCGTGCGGCCGCCAGCGCTTCTGCGAAAGGCACTTCCATCTGAAGCACCAGGATTGTGTCACGGCCGAATAGCGCGATGGGGAGGTCATCGGCGCTCGCGGTCATGTTGGCGCCGCTTGCCACCGTGATTGCATTCTCACCGGTCTGATCGACCGTGATGAAGGCACAGCCGGTCGGCTGGTCCGATCTGACGACGAGATCCGTGTCGACGCCGTTTGCTCGGAGATTCTCTACCGCTCTGTCGCCGAATCCGTCGCGTCCGATACGGCCCGCCATTCGGACGCGTCCCGACCCGGCAATGCGCGCGGCAGCCACGGCCTGATTGGCGCCCTTGCCGCCGAAATGGGTCCGATAGGAGGGCGCGAGCACGGTGCAGCCGGGGCCCGGAATGACCGGGACATGAGCTACCAGATCGATGTTAAGCGATCCGAACACTAGGATCATGGCGGAGAAACCGTCAGCCTTGCTCGTCCATGACTCGCAGCTTCTCGACGCGTCGGCGGAAATCCTCGTCGGTGGAGAACTCGGCGGAGAGATAGGACGAGACGAGATCGACGGCAAGCCACGCGCCGACGATCTGCGCGCCGATGCACATGACGTTGACGTCGTCATGCTCAACGCTCTGATGGGCTGAATGGATGTCGTGGCAGACCGCGGCGCGAATGCCCTTCATCTTGTTGGCGGCGATCGAGGCGCCGACGCCGGTGCCGCAGACCATGATGCCACGCGTGGCTTCGCCCGAGGTCACCTTCTGAGCCACGGCGCGGGCGATGTCGGGGAAATCCACCGGCTTGTCGTCATAGGAGCCGACGTCGAGGACGTCATGGCCGAGGCTGCGGATGTGGTCGATGACGGTTTGCTTGAGCGGCCAGCCGGCGTGGTCGGATCCGATGACGAGACGCATGTGATGCCCTTCTTGATTTTGCTGGGTCGTGGCAGCCGCGCGCGGCTGCCACGATTGTTTCTAGGTCTTAACTACGCATATCCGGCGGCAGCTCGACGCCGTGGAACTTCTTGTAGATCGCATTGAGCTTGCCGTTCTTGACGTTTTCGGTGATCCAGGTGTTGAGCTTGTCCATTAGGCGCTGCTCACCCTTCTTCAGTCCGATGGCGAGGTCGAAGGTCGCCAGCGGAATCCGGGACTCGAACACGCGCGAGGGGTTCTTCACTCCGATCTGGTTGATGATGGTCGCGGACGAGGCGACACAGTCGACCTGACCGGACACGGCCGCCGTCACCATGGTGGCGTCGTCATCGTAACGGGAGATCTTGAGGTCCTTGTCCTTCATGTTGGACAGGGTCGTGTCCTGCGTGGTTCCGCGCGAGACGCCGATCGACTTGTCCTTGAGGTCAGGCCAGTCCTTGACCGTCGATGATTTCAGGCAGCCGACGTCGGATTGCAGCGTCGCATAACGCTTGGTGAAATCGATCACCTTGGCGCGATCGGGCGTCACAGACAGCGTCGAAATGATGATGTCGGCCTTGCCGGTCAGGACGTTCGGGATACGGGTTGCCCCGGTGGTCTGGATGAACTCGAGCTCGAGTCCCCAGTCCTTGGCGAGCAGCTGCGCGACTTCGACGTCGGAGCCGGTCGGCTTCATGCTCGAGTCCATCATGCCCGACGGCGGGATGGCGAGGTCGGTCGAGATGCGGATCTTCTTGGCCTGCGTGATATCGTCGAGCAAGTCGGCCGATGCCGGCGTCGCCGCCATCATGACGAGGCCAAACAGCGCGGCGGCAGCTCCCAGCAATGTCTTCTTGGTCATTCCTAGTTCCTCCCTATTATGATTTTAAGTTTCCCGTGCCCACGAATTGCGTGAGTTCGGGGGTCGTCGGCGACGTCAGGATCGAGGCAGGTCCGGTTTCGTGAACCTTGCCGCGATGCATGAAGACGATCCGGTCGGCGATGCCTTTGGCAAAGCCCATCTCGTGGGTGACCATCACCATGGTCATGCCATCAGCCGCCAGCTGCTCGATCACCTTGAGCACTTCGCCGGTGAGCTCCGGATCGAGCGCGGATGTGACCTCGTCGAACAGCATCACTTTCGGCTGCATGGCGAGCGAGCGGGCGATTGCGGCGCGCTGCTGCTGGCCCCCGGAAAGCTGCTCGGGATAGGCGTGAAGCTTCTCGTCGAGCCCGACCTGCGTCAGCACTTGTCGCGCAAGGTCTTTGGCCTGCGACGCTGTCATGCCCTTCACGGCAGAGGGCGCCAGCGTGATGTTCTGCTCGATCGTGAGATGCGGAAACAAATTGTAGCTCTGGAACACGATGCCGACGTCCTGGCGCAGCGCGCGCAGGTCGACGTCGGGACGGTCGACCCGATGTCCGCAGACGACGATCTCGCCGCCGTCGACCTTCTCGAAGCGGTCGATGCAGCGCAGCGCCGTGCTCTTGCCGGACCCGGAGCGGCCGATCAGCGCCAGCACCTCGCCGCGCTCGACGGCAAAACTGACACCATCGAGCACCCGCAGCGAGCCAAAGCTCTTCTGCACGTCGCGGAGCAACACAATCGGTTCGGAGGCGGAGGCGTTCTGCTGCATGTTCAGGCCGGTGCAAGGTGAAACTTGCCACGCCCCATGCGACGTTCCAGCTTCTGGCTGAACAACGACAGGGGATAGCACATGGTGAAATAGGCGACGGCGATGATGGCGTAGATGACGAACGGCTCGAAAAGCGAGTTGTTGACGATCTGCCCCGAGCGCATCAGCTCGACAAAGCCGACGACGGAAGCGAGGGAGGTGTTCTTGATGATCTGCACCATGAAGCCGACGGTAGGCGGCGTCGCGATGCGGATCGCCTGCGGCAGGATCACCTTCATCATGCGCTGGGTCCGGCTCAGTGCCAGGCCTTCGGCAGCCTCCCATTGCGGCTTCGGCACGGACTGGATGCAGCCACGCCAGATCTCGCCGAGATAAGCGGCGACATAGAGTGTCAGCGAGGCGCCGGCGGCCGTGAGCGAGGAGACCTTGAGGCCGATTGCGGCGAGGCCGAAATAGCCCAAGAAGAGGATGACCAGCAGCGGTGTGCCCTGGATGAGCTGGACATAGACGCCACTGGCGATCCGCACCGATTTGAGCGGCGAGATGCGTGCCAGCGCAATCACAAAGCCCACGATGCTGCCGCCGATCAGCGCGATCACGGATAGACCAATGGTCCACAGCGCGCCCTGGCCGAGGAACATCAAATGGTTGATGTTGAGATGTCCGCCCATGGTCATCTCACAACGGTGTGCCGAGCCGGCGACGGCGCGGGAACAGCACGAGGCCGAGGCCCCAGAAGCCCGCTCGCATCACCAGCGACAGGATAATGTAGAGCACGGCGACGATGATGTAGGTCTCGAACGCGCGATAGGTGTCCGACTGAATGTAGTTGGCGACGGCGGTGAGCTCTTCGGCGGAGATCTGCGAGCAGACCGAGGAGGCCAGCATCAACAGCACGAACTGGCTGGTCAGCGCTGGATAGACCTTCTCGATCGCCGGCAGCAGGATGATGTGCCAGTAGATCTGGAGGCGTGACAGCGCCAGTCCTTCGGCGGCCTCGATTTGTCCGCGTGGAACCGCCTCGAAGCCGGCGCGCATGATCTCGGCGGTGTAGGCGCCGACATTGATGGTCAGCGCGGCCACCGCCACGGTAAAGGCCGAGAGTTTCAGTCCCAGGCTGGCGAGGCCGAAATAGACCAGGAAGATCTGCACCAGCAGGGGCGTGTTGCGGATCGATTCGACGTAGACCTTGCAGGTGCCGGCGATCAGCGCGCTGTGCGAGCCGCGGCCGACGGCTGCAAGCGTGCCGAACAGGGCGCCGAGCACGGTCGCAAAAATCGCCAACTCCAGCGTCAGCGCGGCGCCGGCGAGAAAGCTCGGCCAACGCTCCAGCACTGCGGGGAAGTCGAGTTGGAGGCTCATTGTGTCAGGTTCAGCCGGTGGTCTGGTTGGTCATGCGGTCATAGACGCGGAAAAGCGCCTGGTTGCCGTTGTTGCCTTCGCCATGCGCGCGCGCGTCCACATATTGGCTGGTGACGAGCGCCGTGCCCGGCAGCGGCACGCTCAGCGCCTGCGCGTGCTCCTGCACGAGGCGGAGGTCCTTCAGCTGGAGATCGATCCGGAAGCCGGCGGAGACATCACCGGCGATCATCGCGGGGCCGAGCTTGTCGAGCATCCAGGAGGCGGCGGAGCCTCCGAGCAGCACTCGGCGCAGCAAATTGAGATCGAGGCCCGAAGCGCGCCCGAGCGCGAGCGCCTCGCAGATGGCCTGGATGTTGATGCCGCAGATCAGCTGATTGCAGAGTTTGACGGTCTGCCCGGCGCCGGACGCGCCGACATGCGTGATGGTGGTGCCCATCGCGCGGAAGAACGGCTCGGCCTGCGCGAAGGCGTTCGCATCACCGCCGGCCATGATCGAGAGTGCGGCGTTCTTGGCGCCCAACGGCCCACCCGAGACCGGCGCGTCGATGAAGCTGACGCCAATTTTTTGCAGGTCGGCATGGATGCGGCGGACCGCGACCGGCGAGATCGTGCTCATGTCGACGATCAGCTTGCCGGGGGGCGGCGACTTCAGCAGCCCATGCTCGCTGTAAACAGTCGCCTCGACATGGGGCGTGTCGGGCAGCATGGTGATGACGATGTCGGCGCCTTGCGCAGCATCGGCCGGGTTCTTGGCCCGGGTCGCGCCTTCCTGGACGATACCGGCTAAGGCGGCCTCGTTGAGGTCGAACGCGTGCACCGCGTGCCCCGCCTTCAGAAGGTTGCGCACCATCTCCAGGCCCATCGTACCGACTCCGATGAAGCCGACGCCGCCCTTGTCGTTCCGTCCCATGCTATTCGTCCGTTTCTAGGTTAGTCCGCGATCAGCGCGAGGCGCTGGTCTTGTCGATGTCGCCGACGACGGCCCTCCTGCGGTATTCGTCGCCAATGGCAAAATGCTTGCGCAGTGTCGCATCCGCTCGCTCAGGGTCGCGCGCGATGATCGCGTCGAATATGCGCCGGTGGTCGTCGATGAGGTACGTCTTCATCGACGGGAAGGCCTGCACCAGCTTGCGGCGGCTGCGATGCGAATGCGTCAACAGACCCGCCAGCGACCCGTGCAGGACGGTCAGCGTCTCCGAATGCGAGGCCACGACGATTGCGCGATGGAATTCGAAGTCGGCCATACCGCCGGCATCGGACTCGTCGATGGTGTCCCCAATTTTCGCCAGTGCACGCTGCAGCCGTTCGAAATCGGCAATGTTGGCGCGCTCGCAGGCGAGGCGGATCGCCTGGCATTCGATCGCGACGCGCGCCTGCATGACGTCGTCAAGCATGTCTGCCTGGTGGGCAAGGGCGAAGGTGAAGAAGTCGTTCAGTACCGAGACGTCCGGCCGGGTCACCACAGTGCCGATGCGGTCGCGGATCTCAACGATGCCGAGCACCGTAAGGGCACGCAGCGCCTCGCGGACGATCGGCCGGCTAACGCCAAGCAGGGTGGCGAGCTCGCGTTCCGAGACCAGGCGGTCGCCCGGCCTGAGCGAGCCCGCGAGCAGGCGTTCGCGCAGGAAGGCAAACACCTTCTCAAACCCTTTTTCGGCTTCGACCGCGCGCTTAAGCTCCATCCCGATCTCGCTGGTCTGATCTTGGTCAGACCAGTATGACGACAAGCTGACCTCGTCAACTCTTTTGATGTGGGGCTATCCGTGGATTCCGGTTTCATATGCAAGTCGTTCAAGCTGGGGGCGTATAGCGCGCGGCCCCGAACCAAGTGTGGATCTTAGAAAACGGCGCCTCCTCTCGGCGGACATCTTCTTCCCCGACCTGCCGCCGTTCACCAGCATTCCGGAGAGCAAAGCGTTCGTGGGCGCCTACACCAAGGCCTGTGGCACCGCTCCCGACAAGAGTGCCGCCCTGGGCGCCGCCGCCGTGCAGGTGTGGGCGCAGGCCGTGGAGTCGACAAAGTCGCTCGACCGCAAGACGGTCGCGGAGGCGATCCGCGGTAAGCCAGTCAACGGAACGGTGTTCGGCGACGTCCAGTTCCTGCCGAACCGGCAGATGCAGCCGCACTACGTCATGTTCAGGTCGTCGACGGCAAGAAAGCTCGAGGCGCTGCCGTAGTCACACCCACCTGGACTGGTCAGTTCGTAAGTGCCCGCCGAGTTAGCGCGGGCGTCATGGCGTCGCATGTGTTGTCAGCCGGTGCACGGCCCAGCCCGCCGTTCGGAAGTCGCAGGTGCGGGGCCACTGCTGCCCCACGGCCCGGTCCACGGGACGAAGCTTCGCCGCCGGCCACGGATACGGCATCTCGGACAGTGGATAAGGCCGACACGTCCGATAAACTTGCCGTCGAGGCTCTTATGAGGAGAGTAGCTCCCGCGAGCGCTCAAGCACGAGACCGACCGCTGTTATGGCGAAGCAAGGATTCGAAAAACGGTTCGCTGCCCGGGATTCAGCGGCGGTGACGGCGCTCGCAAATAACATTCGTCGGCTGCGAAAGCTGAAGGGCTGGAGTCAGGATCGCCTGGCGAGCGAACTGGAATGGAACAGAACGCCGTCAGCCTGCTCGAGAATGGCCGAGCCAATCCCACGTTGATAATGATTGAAGGCATTGCGGTGGCCTTAGGAGTCCCGTGGATCTGCATACGCGCATAGAGCGATGGCGCCTTCGGTACGGAAGCCATGATGCAGTTGCCGCAGATGTAGAATTTGAAGGGCAGCGGAGCGTGGGGGTGATCGGGCCAGCCGTCAGAATTTCCCCGACGAGATCGGCGAAGCGCAAGGTAACCGGCAATCCGTCGCAGTATTCGGCGCCATTAATGTTTAGCATGGTGAGGGACATCACGTCGTTCATCACCTGCGCGATGCCCGCCGTTCCCTGCCTGACTTCCACGGTCAACGGATTCGGCACTTCCCGACCCGGTAGGTCCTCAGTCGTGGAATATAGCCGCGGGTCCACAGATAACCCGACGTATCCGAGATGACGACGGCCGTCCGCGCAGGACCGCGTTTGCCCCGTAGCGACTTGACGTATCTGCACGCCGACCAATTTCGTCGTCGCTCGATCCGTTCCGCTTCCCACGATGACTGCGCCGTAATCTCGCGCAATGCCAATCGGGTGGTGCCATGATCGAGGTCGCGAATTCCAATCTCGGCTTTCGCCGCGCGATCGGCCTGGCATCTTCTTGCGTACCTCTCGGCGTGGTCGCGAGCTATCGGCGTTGCTGCGATCACATTGCGCGGGCAGGAGTCGTCCGACTTCCGCGTCGACGGAAGTTGTCTTTGGCCATTCCCCATGCCAAATAAGGGGCTCCCCCTAGGGCTACACCTTGGGGCTACACCAGAGATCTCTGGCGTGCAGTAAGGCCTGATTTTACGGGACTTTCTCGAAGCCGTTTTAATATGGCGGAGAGGGAGGGATTCGAACCCCCGATAGGCTTGCACCTATGCCGCATTTCGAGTGCGGTGCATTCGACCACTCTGCCACCTCTCCTGAAGGCGCCAAGTAAGGAGCATGGCCCCTGTGGTTCGGGCGTTAATAGGCGAGGATGGCGGGCCAGACAAGGCTTGCGAGGGCGAAAATCGGGCCGGTTTTCCGGCTGGACCCACGATGTCACGGTGATGATCGGGGGCGATCACGGATTTCGGCGGCGGTTTGCGCGGGAATGGGCCTGAGCCGTTCGCCACTGACCCGGCGCGAGCCCGATGCGGCACGTCGGTGCCCGAATCACTGGTACCCGCAAAAGGCGGGGTGGGACCGCCAGACGCGGTAAACACTGGCGGTCCCGTGCCGCTCCTTAAAATACTGGCTGGGAAGGGCGGCTTCGCCGGCCAGGTGAGGCGACGGTTCCGACCGTAGCGTGCGGCCCGTGCACCGCAACGCAATCCGGTCCTTAACCTAACCAGTCAAGGTTACTCCTTGTCGCTCTTGGCCTTTTTCTTCCCGTTGCCCGTGGAATCCCCGTCTTTGCCGTTGTCCTTGCCGTTGTCCTTGCGGCGGTTGGTGAAGCGGGCATTGCCCAGCCCAGTGCCGATGGTGAGCACGCCCCAGCGATCGACGTCCTGCATGAACGGCACCTCGGAGAGGCCCTGAACCACGCCGTCATTGTGCATCAGGATCGCGGTGTCGTGCTCGCCGATGGAAGGGATGCCGTCGAGCAGGCTCGCCGGCAGGTTGAACTTGCTGCTCTCCCAATTGCCCGGCAGGTTCTGCGCGCCTTTCTCGATCGAGCCGTCGGCGTTGATCACGCCGGGACAGGCGATGCCGATGAACGGCGCCAGCTTGTAGCCTTCCTTTTCGGCCTCGGTGATCAGCCCCTTCAGCATCTTGGTGAGCCGCTTCACCGCGCCTTCGCGCGTCGGCTCGTCGTCGGCATGACGCCACAGCTCGGCTTTCACGACCTTGGCTTTCGACAGGTCTTTTGCCTTTTTCCAGCTGGTCTCCACCAGGCCGCAGCGGATGTTGGTGCCGCCGATATCGACGGCGAGGATGCTGTCATGGGCCTCGAAGATCCACGACGGCGCCAGATGCAGCGCGCCGATCAGGCCGGCTTCGTCGGGATGATGACGGATCGGCACCATGTCGATCTTGAAATCCTCGGCCATGAGGATGATCTCGGTGCGCGCGATCGCGAGCTCGCCGAGCCTGGAATCGCGAAAACCGCCGCCGACCACGATGCGCTCGGTCTTGGCCCAGGCCTTGGACTTGAGGAAGCGGCGGGTGACGTAAGCGAGCTCCTGGGCGAAGTCCTCGATGGCGCTATGCACCACCGCCCAGGCCTCGGTGTCATCGCCGACCAGGATGGCGTCCAGCGTCTTCTTGCTGATCTCGTCCGACGGCTCCTTGCCGAACGGGTCCTCGCCGGACTTGCGCAGCGGCTTGCGCCAGCGCTCGAGGATCTCCCTGAACGCGCCCTTGCTGGCGCGGTCGCCGATGAAGCCATCCTCGTCCTTCATCTCGATGTTGAAGCTGTCGATATCCACCGACGGCAGCCGTTCCGCGCCGTGATGGGCGATGCCCGTCGTCGTCTTGACCAGCTCGTCTGTTGCCATGGTATGCCCCTTGCCCGTGTGACCGAATTCGCGGGGACAACGGCGGGGGAACCTGTTGGTTGCGGCGCGGTCCGAAATTCGCCTGCGGAGCCGGATCGGGCCCAAATGCTTCAAATCCGGGCCGTTTTCGCCGGCTTTTCCTTGACTCTGTGCAGTCAGCGGCTATAAATCCCGCAACCGGCGCGGGGCGTTTCTCGCGCCGCTTGTTTTTGCGTGGGTTTTCAAAGGGATAACTCCCGCCCGCACAAAACTCGCATAAACCCATAACGACTGACAAAAAGCCGGCCCCGACACTATGTCGCGAGGCCGGGAATGAACACGAAGGAAAACAACGATGTTCGCAGTCATCAAAACCGGCGGCCGGCAGTACCGCGTCGTTCCGGATGATGTCCTGGAAGTAGGCAAGATCGAAGGCGAAGTCGGCTCGATCGTGCAGCTCAATGAAGTTCTCCTGGTCGGCGGCGACACGCCGGTCCTGGGTCTGCCCACGGTCGCAGGCGCCTCGGTTGCGGTCGAGGTGCTCGACCACAAGCGCGGTCCCAAGGTCATCGCTTTCAAGAAGCGCCGCCGCAAGAACTCGCGACGCAAGCGCGGCTATCGCGACGAGATCACCGTGCTGCGCATCTCGGAAATCCTGACGGACGGCGCCAAGCCCACCAAGGGGCCGCGTCCGAAGCGGGAGAAGGTCGCCAAGCCAGAGACCACGACCGAAGAGGCCGCCGCATAATTTGATCACGCGCCATCACGAATTGATGCGTGAGAAATTGTGAAATGATTCCGTCAAGGAATTGATCTAGACATACGTAGAATTTCGGAGACGAGCCATGGCTCACAAAAAAGCAGGCGGTTCATCGCGTAACGGTCGCGATTCCAAGGGCAAGCGCCTCGGTATCAAGGCGTTCGGCGGGGAAGTTGTGATTCCCGGCAACATCATTGCGCGTCAGCGCGGCACCACCTGGCATCCCGGCCTTAATGTCGGCATGGGCACGGACCACACCTTGTTCGCCAAGGTCGAGGGTCGCGTAACGTTCCAGGCCAAAGCCAACGGCCGCACCTTCATCTCGGTGCTCCCGCTCGCAGAGGCGGCTGAATAGACGGTGGATCAAATTTGGAGTCCGCCGGGTCCCAGACCGAACCGGCGGAGTCCTTGAGATCAAAATAGATCGAAGGCTCCAGGGGAGGCGGGAAACCGGCCTCCCCTTTCGTTTGCGTGCTCACTTTTCACTTTAGTGACTTCGACGGAGCCGGACATGTTGCAGGACTTTTCGAGCGTGACCTTGCGGGAGGCGAGACCCAGCGTCGTCGCCACCGAGCGGCTGACCTTGCGGCGGCCGACCCTCGCCGACGTCAGGACCATCGCCCTCCTCGCCAACGATCCCCGCGTTGCCGAAAACACAAGGCGCCTCCCGCACCCCTATTCGCAGGACGACGCCGTCGCCTTCGTCCGCGCCACCGCAGTGCCCGGCGGCGAGACGGTGTTCCTGATCGAGCATGACAGCGGCCCCATCGGCATGGTCGGCATCGACTGCTCGACGCCGGGCAACGCTGAGCTCGGCTATTGGCTCGGCGTCGAGCATTGGGGCCGGGGCTTTGCCACCGAGGCCGCGCGCGGCGCGATCGACTTCTTCTTCGAGGAGTTCGAGGACGATCATCTATATGCAGGCGCGCGCGTCACCAACCCGGCCTCGCGCAACGTGCTGGAGAAGTGCGGCTTCCAGTGGAGCGGCGTCCAGCTGCATCGCTTCCTGGCGCTCGGCTCGTCGACGCCGGTCGATTGCTTCCGCCTGTCACGCGGCGTGTGGGCGTCGCTGAAGAGCTGGAGCAGTGCGCGGCGGGTGAGGTAGGCGGAAGTGGCGCCACATTCACACTGTCGTCCCGGCGAAGGCCGGGACCCATAACCACAGGGAGTAGTTTGGCGAAGACTCGGAGTGAGAGTCCTAGCATCAGCAACAGTCGGGGTTATGGGTCCCGGCCTTCGCCGGGACGACACGATGGTTGGAATTACGCGGGCGGATTCACCTCTCCGCCGGCGCGCCCGAGATCGCGCTCACGCAAGTAAATATAGAACCCGGCGCCGATGATGATGGCGGCGCCGATAATGGTGGCGATTTCGGGCACGTCGCCGAACACGACGAAGCCGAAGATCACCGCCCAGACGATCATCGAATATTGATAGGGCACGACGACGCTGGCCGGCGCGAGCTTGAGCGAGCGGTTGACGCAGAACAGCGCGGTGACCGAGACGCATCCCGCCAGCGCGAAGATCACGAGGCTGCCCGGCGTCGGCGGCACCCAGTGGAACGCTGACAGTACCGCACCCAGCCCAAACGTGCCGACGAATTGGGACGACGCCATCACGATATCGGGCGTCTTGCGCAGGCTGCGCGTGATCAGCATCAGCGTTGCAAATGACAAGCTGCCGCCCAGTGCGATCAGCGCCGGCAGGCTCACCGTCTGCGCCGAGGGCCGCAGCGCGATCAGCACGCCGCAGAAGCCGATCAGGATCGCCGTCCAGCGCCGCCAGCCGACCTTCTCGCCGAGAAAGATCGCCGACATCGCGGTGACGAAGATCGGCCCCGCGAGATAATAGGTGATGACGTCGGCGAGCGGCAGGTAAACCGTCGCCAGGAAGAAAGCCGCCACTTCCAGCGTCGATAGCACCACCCGAAACAGCTGCAGCCACGGCCGCTCGAGCTGCAGGAATTCATGGCGCTGCCGCCAGACCAGCGGCGACAGCAGCAGCAGCGCCGCGCAGGCGCGCAGGAACAGCAGCTGCCCCACCGAATAAGTCCCGACCAGGAACTTGCCCATGGCATCGCCGAACGAGAACATGAAGATCGACAGCACCATGAGCGCAATCCCGGCGAGCCGCGCCGAGCGTTCGTCATAGGCCGAGAGATTCTTGAACAGGGGCATTGCTGTCGTTCGTGGAAACGCGTCATTGCGAGGAGCTCTTGCGACGAAGCAATCCAGACTGTTGCCGCGGAGACAGTCTGATTGCTTCGCTTCGCTCGCAATGACGAGCGGAGAGAGCGTCGAAACGGCGACCAGAGTCGCTTGCGGTCGTTTTAATGACGTGAGCGCCCGCGACAAGCCCGCCTTGGACGAATTGAACGGATTGTCGCAGTCTTCGCGTCGCGGTAGCGATAGGCGTTCTGCCGATAAGAGAGCCAGGAAAGAGCCAAGCCATGACCGACTTCGACCCGGCCCGGCATCGCATGATCCCCGCGCAACGCTGGTTTGAGGATTTCGTGGTCGGCGAACGTTTCGTGCTGCCGAGCCGCACGCAGACAACGGCGGTGTACGCGGCATTCCAGACCGCAAGCGGCGACACGCATCCGGTGCATTACGATGTGGAGTATTGTCGCAGCCGCGGCATGCCGCATCTGCTCGCCCACGGTTTCCAGACGCTGATCCACACCGCGCCCGGCGCGGGCCTGTTTCCGTTCATGGTCGAGGACTCCCTGGTCGGCTTCCTCGAGCAATCCAGCCGGTTCCTCAAACCTGTCTTCGCCGATGACACAATCTATCCCGCGCTAGAGGTCATCGAGCTGGTGCCGGGACGCTCGACCGGCGCGGTGACGCTCAAAAGCACCGTGTTCAACCAGCGCAAGGAGCTGGTGCTGGAGGGCACGCAGAAATTCCTGATCCGGCGCCGGCCCTCCTAACGTCGTCCCGGGGTTAAGCACACCCCAAAATCGCGGAAATTCGGCCGATTTGCGGGTCTATCCGGGTTGCCGCGCGGGACCGGCTGGCCTACCTATGGCCCATGAAATTCCTAGACGAAGCAAAGGTCTATATCCGCTCCGGCGACGGCGGAAACGGCTGCGTGGCGTTCCGCCGCGAAAAATTCATCGAATTCGGCGGCCCCTCCGGCGGCAATGGCGGCCGCGGCGGCAATGTCATCATCGAGGTCGCCGACGGCCTGAACACGCTGATCGACTATCGCTACCAGCAGCACTTCAAGGCCCAGAAAGGCGAGAACGGCTCGGGCTCGGACCGCCATGGCGCCAACGGCAAGTCGATCGTGCTGAAGGTCCCCATCGGCACGCAGATCTTCGACGAAGATCGCGAGACCATGATCCACGATTTCACCACGGTGGGCGAAAAATTCGTGCTGGCCGAAGGCGGCAATGGCGGCTTCGGCAACGCGCATTTCAAGACCTCGACCAACCGCGCGCCGCGCAATGCCAATCCCGGCCAGCCCGGCGAGGAGCGCTGGATCTGGCTGCGGCTGAAGCTGATCGCGGATGCCGGCCTCGTCGGCCTGCCCAATGCCGGCAAATCGACCTTCCTCGCCAAGGTCAGCGCGGCCAAGCCGAAGATCGCCGACTATCCCTTCACGACGCTGCATCCGCAGCTCGGTGTCGTGAATGCCGACGGCCGCGAATTCGTGCTGGCTGATATCCCCGGCCTGATCGAAGGCGCGCATGAAGGCGTCGGTCTCGGCGACCGCTTCCTCGCCCATGTCGAGCGCTGCCGCGTGCTGCTGCATCTCATCGATGCGACCTGCGAGCACGCCGGCAAGGCCTACAAGACGGTGCGAACCGAGCTGGACGCCTATGCCGGGCAGCTCACCGACAAGATCGAGATCGTCGCGCTGAACAAGATCGACGCGGTCGAGCCGGACGAGCTGAAGAAGCAGAAGGAACGGCTGAAGCGCGCCGCCAAAAAGACGCCGCTGCTGCTCTCCGCCGTCACCGGCGACGGCGTGCAGGAAGCGCTGCGCGCCCTGGCGGATGTGATCGGCGAGAGCCCGGTCTCCGCCAAGGCCAAGAGCGCGGCCGAAGCGGAGCCGTGGTCGGTTTGATTCGTCGTCCCGGCCTAGTGCGCAATTGCGCACGGGGGCCGGGACCCATAGCCACCGAACGCGATTTGGCGAAGATTCGTCATTGCCGTCTTGCGCCACGACTTCTGCTGAGGAGTATGGTCCCGGCCTTCGCCGGGACGACGTTTGGGAGAGGTTGTCACCGGCGTTCCGATAGCGCAGCATCCAGCAATCAAGAAACGGCAGGGATGATTCATGGCGCGCGCGAAGAACGTTCTCTGGATCATGTGCGACCAGCTTCGCTACGACTATCTCGGCTGCACCGGCCATCCCACGCTTAAGACACCGAACATCGACGCCATGGCCAAGCGCGGCGTGCTGTTCAGCAAGGCCTATGTGCAGTCGCCGATCTGCGGCCCCTCGCGGATGTCGTTCTACACCGGGCGCTACATGCGCTCGCACGGCTCGCACTGGAACGGCTGGCCGTTGCGGGTCGGCGAGCCCACCCTCGGCGATCACCTCAAGAAGCTCGGCGTGCGCAACGTGCTGGTCGGCAAGACACACATGGCGCCCGATCTCGAAGGCATGAAGGCGCTCGGCATCCCGCCGGAATCGATGATCGGCGTGCACGTCGCCGAATGCGGGTTCGAGCCCTATGAGCGCGACGATGGCCTGCATCCGACTGGGCGGCCGCGTCCGAAATACGATGAATATCTGCGCCAGCAGGGTTTTGATGCGCCCAATCCCTGGGAGCATTGGGCCAATTCCGGCGCGACCGAGGACGGCTCGCTCCAGAACGGTTGGCTGCTCGTGCATGCCGACAAGGCCGCGCGCGTGCCGGACGAGCATTCCGAGACGCCCTACATGACGCGACGCGCGATGGACTTCATCAGCGAAGCCGAGACCGACGGCAGGCCATGGTGCCTGCATCTGTCCTACATCAAGCCGCACTGGCCCTACATCGCGCCCGAACCCTACGCCAGCATGTATTCGACATCGGACATGATCCCGGCCATCCGCTCCGAGCGCGAGCGCCAGAATCCGCATCCGGTGTTCGGCGCCTATATGGACATGCGCTACTCCCGCAACATGGCGCGCGACGATGCCCGCGAGAAGGTGATCCCGACCTATATGGGCCTGATCACCCAGATCGACGACCAGATGGGCGTGCTGATGAAATTTCTGGAGGAGCGCGATCTGCTGGACACCACCATGATCGTGTTCACCTCCGATCACGGCGACTATCTCGGCGATCACTGGATGGGCGAGAAGGATCTGTTCCACGAGCAGTCGGCGAAGATCCCGCTCATCATCATCGATCCCTCGAAGGAGGCCGACGCCACGCGCGGCACGCGCAACGATGCGCTGGTCGAAGCCATCGATCTCGCGCCGACCTTCGTCGACTATTTCGGCGGCAAGGTGCCGGGCCATATCCTCGAAGGACGCTCGCTGCTGCCGCTACTGCGCGGCGAGAGCCCGCCGGATTGGCGCAAGGTGGCGTTCTCCGAATACGACTATGTCATGCAGGACGTTCGGCTGAAGCTGAACCAGCCGATCGAGCGCTGCCGCCTGTTCATGGTGTTCGACGGCCGCTGGAAATACATCCACGCCTCCGGCTTCCGCCCGATGCTGTACGACCTCGAAACCGATCCGGAAGAGTTTCTGGATCGCGGCGACGACCCTGAGTGCGCCGGCATCATCGCGCGACTGCAGGCCGAATTGTTCGACTGGGCGCTACATCCCAACGACCACATCACGACCTCGCGCGAGAAGATCGCGGCCTATGCCGACAACCAGCTCCAGGTGAAGGGCGGCATCCTGATCGGGATCTGGGACGAAGCCGAGCTGGCGTCGATCAAGGACGGCATCGCGCAACGCGCGAAGCTGTGAGGTGTCTTCGCCTCTCCCCGCGTGCGGGGAGAGGCCGGAATGCGCGCAAAGCGCGGATTCCGGGTGAGGGGGGAGTCTCCGCGAGTCCGACTGTCACGATATTTGCGGAAGCAGCCCCTCACCCCGCCCTCTCCCCGTAAGAACGGGGAGAGGGAGAAGACCTCAATTCTCGATCTTGTAGCCCGTCGCCTTCACGATCGGCTGCCAGAACGCCGTGTTGGCGGCGAGCTCCTTGGTCAGACCTTCCGCGCTGCTGCCGACCGGGATCAGCCCAATCGCGGTGAGCTTCTCCTTCACCTCGGGCTTGGCGAGCGCGGCGCTTGCGGCCGCGCCGAGCTTGCTTGCGAATTCCGGCGGGCTGCCGGCGGGAAGCCACATGCCGTACCAGGCGTCGGCAACGAGATCGATGCCGCTCTCCTTCAAGGTCGGCACCTCCAAAGCAAAAGGTGAACGTTCGGCGCTCGCGACCGCGATGATCTTCACGCCCTTGGCACGATGCTGCGGCAGCGCATCGGCCAACGTGACGATGCCGAACGAGACATGACCGCCGATGATGTCGTTGAGGATGGGCGCGCTGCCGCGATAGGGCACGCGCGTCATGGCAATGCCGAGGTCCTTCTCGAGCTTGGAGCCCATGAAATGCGGGATGGTGCCGTTGCTCGGCACGCCGAACGAGGCCTTGTCCGGATGCGCCTTCAGCCAGGCGACGAACCCCTTGAAATCCGCGGCATCGATTGTCGGATTGATGACGACGGCGAACTCAAACCGCGCCAGCAGCGAGACCGGGACGAAATCCTTTGCGGTGTCGAAGCTCGGGGTCGTCTCCACCATCGGCAGCAGGTACATGGTGGGCCCGGTCGTCACCAGCACCATGCTTCCGTCCGGGCTACCCCCCTTCACCGCCTTGATGCCGATCAGGCCGTCACCGCCGGTGCGGTTCTCGACCACCATCGTCCGTTGCAGCGCCGGCGCCATCTCCTGCGCGATCAGCCGGCACAGCGTGTCGCCGCCCGCTCCCGCCGCGAACGGGAAGATCATTTTCGTCAGGCCGGCCTGAGCTTGCGCCTCGGCCGCCTGCGCCAGCAACGGCAACCCGAGGCATCCGGCGATGAAGTTGCGGCGGTCCATTGGTTTCCTCTTTGAGCCTATTATGGTTGGCGACAGTTAGAGCCAGACGGGCGCTCCGGACAAGCGCCGTTTACCGGGCCTGCCGCCTTGCGCCGGCCATCGTCCTGCTGCAAAAGCGGGCCTTACCGGCGCCGCTCTCCAGCACATACACGCACCACATACACACATGGCCAGCCCCGAACTCAGTCAATTCCGCCGCATCGTCGTCAAGGTCGGCTCCGCGTTGCTGGTCGATTCCGACAAGGGCGAGGTGCGGGCGTCCTGGCTTGCCGCGCTCGCCGACGACATGGCCAAGTTGCATCGCGAGGGACGTGACGTTCTCGTCGTCTCCTCAGGCTCGATCGCGCTCGGCCGCAGCCGCCTGAAACTGCCGCGCGGCCCGCTGAAGCTGGAGGAGAGCCAGGCGGCCGCCGCCGTCGGTCAGATCGCGCTCGCCCGGATCTGGTCGGAGGTGCTTGGCGCTCACGGCATCGGCGCCGGCCAGATCCTGGTGACGCTGCAGGACACCGAGGAGCGCCGCCGCTATCTCAACGCGCGCTCCACCATCGGCAAGCTGCTGGAGTGGCGCGCGATCCCCGTGATCAACGAGAACGACACGGTCGCGACCAACGAGATCCGCTACGGCGACAATGACCGCCTTGCCGCGCGCGTCGCCACCATGGCGAGCGCCGACCTGCTGGTGCTGCTGTCGGACATCGACGGGCTCTACGACGCCCCGCCGAAGAACAACCCGAACGCCAAGCTCATTCCCGTCGTCGACAGCATCTCCTCGGAGATCGAGGCCGTTGCAGGCGACGCCGAGTCCGAGCTGTCGCGCGGCGGCATGCGCACCAAGGTCGAAGCCGCAAAAATCGCGACCACCGGCGGCACGCATATGCTGATCGCCTCGGGCAAGATCGAGCATCCGCTTCAGGCGGTCGCCGATGGCGGCCGCTGCACCTGGTTCCTGACGCCTGCCAATCCCATCACGTCGCGAAAACGCTGGATCGCGGGCTCGCTGGAGCCGAAGGGCACCCTGACGATCGACGCCGGCGCGGTCGCGGCGCTGCGCGCCGGCGCCAGCCTGCTGCCGGCCGGCGTGATCAAGGTCGAGGGCCAGTTCGCCCGCGGCGACGCCGTGATCGTGCGCGGCCCCGACACCAGCGAGGTCGGCCGCGGCCTGATCGCCTATGACGCCGACGATGCCGAGCGGATCAAGGGCCGCTCCTCCCCGGATGTCATGGCCATCCTCGGCATCAGCGGGCGGTCCGAGATGATCCACCGCGATGATCTGGTGATGGGCGGGTAACGCTCGGCAGGCACCCAAAACGTCATGCCCGGGCTTGTCCCGCCTGCGCGGTCGAAGCCGCTTCGGCGAGGCGAAGGCCCGGGCATCCACGTTCTTTCTTGCTGGCGGCAAGGCGTGGATGGCCGGGACAAGCCCGGCCATGACGTCGGAGCTGGGCCAGTGGCCGATGTGGCACAACACCGGGAGACCAGCCATACCCTGCCGACCCTTCGCAAAAGCGGGATTTCCGTGCTAGGACACTGCCTTAGCAGAAGGTTGAAACTCCCATGGCTGCCCCCCTCAAAGCCGTCGACGGCAATGCCGATCTTCAGGCGCTGATGACCGATCTCGGTACCCGTGCCCGCGCTGCCGCGCGCGTGCTGGCGCTGGCGCCGCCGGAGCAGAAGAACCGGGCGCTCGAGGCCATGGAGCGGGCGATCCGCAACAACGCGGCCGCGATCCTTGCCGCCAATGCCGAGGACGTCACGGAGGCCCGCGCCTCCGGCAATGCCACCTCGTCCTTCATCGACCGCCTGACGCTGACGCCGGCGCGGGTCGAGGGCATGGCCGAGGGCATCGGTATCGTGCGCGGCATTGCCGATCCGGTCGGCATCGTCACCGAGAGCTGGCAACGGCCGAACGGCATGACCATCGAGCGCGTGCGCGTGCCGCTCGGCGTCGTCGGCGTGATCTTCGAGAGCCGGCCGAACGTTGCGGCGGATGCCGGCGTTCTGTGCCTGAAGTCGGGCAATGCCGTGATCCTGCGCGGCGGCTCCGACAGTTTCCGCTCCTGCCGCGCGATCCATCAATGCCTGGTGCAGGGCCTGCGCGAAGCGGGCCTCCCCGAGGCTGCAATCACGCTGGTGCCGACGCGCGACCGCGCGGCGGTAGGCATGATGTTGTCGGGATTGAACGGCGCCGTCGACGTGATCGTGCCGCGCGGAGGCAAGAGCCTCGTCGCGCGTGTCGAGCAGGAAGCGCGCGTGCCGGTGTTCGCGCATCTCGAAGGCGTCAATCACGTCTATATCGACGGCAGCGCCGACCTCGCCATGGCGAAATCGATCGTGCTCAACGCCAAGATGCGCCGCACCGGCGTCTGCGGCGCCGCCGAGACGCTGCTGGTCGATCGCGCGGCTGCCGGTAAAAACCTCAAGCCGCTGGTCGAGATGCTGATCGAGGCCGGCTGCGAAGTGCGCGGCGACGATGCCGTGCAAAAGACCGACGCGCGCGTCAAGCCCGCGAGCGCGGACGATTGGGACACCGAATATCTCGACGCGATCATCGCAGCGAAGGTCGTGGACGGCGTCGACGGCGCCATCGCGCATATCCAGAACCACGGCTCGCACCATACCGACGCGATCGTGAGCACCGATGAGAGCGCTGCGAAGAAATTCCTGAGCGAGGTCGATTCCGCGATCGTGCTGCACAATGCCTCGACGCAGTTCGCCGACGGCGGCGAGTTCGGCTTCGGCGCCGAGATCGGCATCGCCACCGGCAGATTCCACGCCCGCGGCCCGGTTGGCGCCGAGCAGTTGACGAGCTTCAAATATCGCGTTCACGGCACCGGGCAGACGCGGCCGTAGACGACGCAGGGCGCGGGGCATTGAGCAACAATTTCGTCGCGCCACGTTTCTTCGCGCAGGCCATACCGACCCATACCTCGGGCATGCGCATCGGCCTGCTCGGCGGCTCGTTCAATCCACCACACCAGGCTCATCGCGCGATCAGCCAGTTCGCGCTGAAACGCCTCCAGCTCGATCGCGTGTGGTGGCTGGTGACGCCAGGCAATCCGCTGAAGGAGAACGGCACGCTGCATGAGCTCGGCGAGCGCATGCAGGCGGCGCGCGACGTCGCCGACGATCCCAGGATCGAGGTGAGTTGTCTCGAATCCGTCATTCGCACGCGCTATACCATCGACACGATCAACACCTTGCGCCGCCGCCTCTCGGGCTTGCGCTTTGTCTGGATCATGGGCGCCGACAACCTCGCTCAATTCCATCGTTGGCAGCACTGGCGGCGCATCGCCGATCAGGTGCCGATCGCGGTCATCGACCGCCCGCCACAGAGTTTTCGCGCCCTCGCCTCTCCCGCCGCCCAGGCGCTCAGGCGCTACCGTTTGCCGGAGAATGAGGCGCCATTGCTTGCGGATCGGGCCGCCCCGGCCTGGGTATTCCTGACAGGTATGAAGCTGAATCTCTCTTCGACCGGCTTACGGAACCCGGACGGAAGCTGGAAAGGTACGAAGTGAGTCAGATTGTGCGAACGCGTTCGGACTTCGGGCTCTCTGGCATATTGAAACCCTTAACCCCACATGATGTAGTGTAACCAGTGAGCGCCGGATTCGGCGTTCGCGATACAGTGAAAGGAATGGTCCCTGACCACATCTGTATTGTCCAAGACAGCCTCACCCAAGACGGCTTCACCGAAGTCTGTTTTACCCAAGGTTGCTAAGCCGACGCGTAAAACATCGACCAAAGCTGCGGCCTTGAAGGCGCAACCCGACGCCGACAAGACGCTGAGCCTGATCCTCTCCCGCCTCGACGATATGAAGGCGGAAGAGACGGTCACCATCGACCTTCGCGGCAAATCGGCCTACTCCGACTACATGATCGTCACCACCGGCCGGGCTAACCGGCACGTCGGCGCGATCGCGGAGAACGTCGCCAAAGGCCTCAAGGAAAACGGCATCAAGAACATCCACGTCGAGGGCTTGCCCAATTGCGACTGGGTGCTGATCGATTCCGGCGATGTGATCGTGCACGTGTTCAGACCCGAGGTCCGCGAGTTCTACAGTCTCGAGAGATTGTACACGCAGGGCCCAGGGGCGGCGAAGGCGATCTGAGAGGCTGCTGGCCGATTTCGAATCGGCCGACGCGCATGCTAGCGTCGTGCGCGCGCATATCGCGCGCGGCCCAGAAAACGCGACCCTGAACATATCATGCGCATAGCCGTCATTGCGGTGGGCCGGCTGAAGCAGGGCCCCGAACGGGAGCTTGCCGAGCGCTATTTCGAGCGGTTCGACGAGGCCGGGCGTAAGCTCGGATTCCGCGAGCTCGCCATCCACGAATTGCCCGAAAGCCGCGCGCGCGATACCGCGACGCGGATGGCCGAGGAGGCCGCGGCGATCTCAGCCCATATTCCCGAAAAATCGATCCTGGTGGCGCTGGACGAGCGCGGCCAGAATCTGGATTCGACCGTATTCGCACGGCATCTCGGGCGCTGGCGCGACGAGGGTGCCGGTCATACTATCTTCATGATCGGAGGGGCGGACGGACTTTCGCCCGAATTGCGCCGTAAGGCCAAGCTCGCGATCGCGTTCGGCTCTGCGACCTGGCCGCATCAAATGGTCCGCGTCATGCTTCTGGAACAGCTTTATCGAGCCGCCACCATTCTGGCCGGCCACCCCTATCACCGCGCGTGATCCGCGCCACAACGAGCACCTTTGCCTAAAGCGATGCGAGCGCCAATTCTCAACCAGCTGCTGATCGCCGGCGTTATGGGCTCAAGTATTTTGGGCGCAAGCCTCGCGCAAGCTCAGACGCCTGCACCGCAGACTGCGGCCGTCGCGCCTGACGCGATCAAGCAGCGCGAGCAGGAGCTCGAAGCCGCGCGCGCAAGCAAGAAGAGCGCGGAGGAAGCGCAAGCCAAGCTCAAAGCGGAGATCACCTCGCTCGGCCAGGACCGCACCCAGCTCAATCAACAGTTGATCGACACCGCCGCCAATGTGCGCACCGTCGAGACCAAGATCGACGAGGCCGAAGCGCGGCTGCGATCGCTGAACGGCCGCGAGCAGGCGATGCGCAGCTCGCTCGATTTACGCCGCGCCGACATCGTCGAGGTGCTGGCGGCCTTGCAGCGCGCCGGAAGGCGGACGCCGCCAGCGCTGCTGGTGCGGCCCGAGGACGCACTGCAATCGCTGCGCACGGCGATGCTGCTCGGTGCCGTCGTGCCGGAATTGCGCGGCCGCGCCGAGAAGATCGCAAGCGAGCTCGGCGAGCTCGTGGCCTTGCGCAAGACCATCGCGACCGAGCGCGACCAGCTTGCCTCCGACCGCGACAAGGTGCGCAACGACCAGACCCGGCTCGCGGCTCTGGTCGACGAGCGGCAGCGCCAGCAGGCGTCGCGCGAAAAGGACCTCGACGCCGAGAATGCGCGCGCCGTCGCGCTCTCACGACAGGTCGGCGATCTCCAGGGGCTGATCGCCAAGATGGAGCAGGATCTGCAAAGTGCCGCCAAGGCAGCCGAGAAGGCGGCTGAGGCCGCCAGGCAGGCCGAGGCCAAGGCGGCTGCAAACGCGGCCGCCAGCGCCAAGACCGGCCCCGGCGCTTTCAAGGATCGTTCCCGGACCACCCCTGCGATGGCCTTTGCCGCGGCCAAGGGCCTCCTGCCTCTTCCGGTTAACGGTAACAAGATCAGGGATTTCGGCGGTTCGGACGGGCTCGGCGGGGTCCAGAAGGGCATTTCGCTGGCGAGCCGGCCCGGGTCTCAGGTCACGACGCCGTGTGATGGCTGGGTGGTCTATGCCGGCCCGTTCCGCAGCTATGGACAACTCTTGATCCTCAATGCCGGGGGCGGGTATCATGTGCTGATCGCCGGGATGGAGCGCATTTCGGTCAACATCGGTCAGTTTGTGCTCACGGGGGAGCCTGTCGCGACCATGGGGTCGACTTCTCAAGTCGCCTCCATTCTCGCCACGAACGCGAGTCAACCTGTGCTCTATGTCGAGTTCCGCAAAGACGGCACTCCAATCGATCCAGGCCCATGGTGGGCCGCAAATGAAGGCGAGAAGGTTCGCGGATGATGCGCAAGACTTCAGTTATCCTCCTCAGCGCGGCCACCGGTGCGGCGCTGACGCTGTTCGTGACGCAACCGCGCGCGGTCTTCATGGGCTCCAGCGCGCGAGCCGCCACCGCGGACACCTATCGCCAGCTCAATTTGTTCGGCGACGTCTTCGAGCGCGTGCGCTCGGACTATGTCGAGAAACCCGACGACACCAAGCTGATCGAATCCGCGATCAGCGGCATGCTCACCGGTCTCGATCCGCATTCGAGCTACATGGACGCCAAGAGCTTCCGCGACATGCAGGTGCAGACCCGCGGTGAGTTCGGTGGCCTCGGCATCGAAGTCACGATGGAAGACGGCCTGATCAAGGTGGTCTCGCCGATCGACGACACCCCGGCCTCGCGCGCCGGCGTCATGGCCAACGACATCATCACCAATCTCGACGACGAGGCGGTGCAGGGCCTGACCCTGAACCAGGCGGTCGAGAAGATGCGCGGCCCCGTCAACACCAAGATCAAGCTCAAGATCATCCGCAAGGGCCAGGACAATCCGATCGACGTCACGCTGGTGCGCGACAACATCCGCGTCCGCTCGGTGCGCGCCCGCGTCGAGGCCGACGACATCGCCTATATCCGCATCACCACCTTCAACGAGCAGACCACCGAAGGCCTGAAGCGCGAGGTCGCCAACCTCTCGAATCAGATCGGCGACAAGCTGAAGGGCTACGTCATCGACCTCCGCAACAATCCGGGCGGCCTGCTCGAGGAAGCGGTCACCGTCTCCGACTCCTTCCTGGAGAAGGGCGAGATCGTCTCGACCCGCGGCCGCAATGCCGAGGAGACCCAGCGCCGTACCGCGCATACGGGCGACCTCACCAAGGGCAAGCCGGTCATCGTGCTGGTCAACGGCGGCTCGGCTTCGGCGTCGGAGATCGTCGCGGGCGCACTGCAGGACCACAAGCGCGCGACCATCGTCGGCACGCGCTCGTTCGGCAAGGGCTCGGTGCAGACCATCATTCCGCTCGGAAGCGGCAACGGCGCGCTGCGGCTGACCACGGCGCGCTACTACACGCCGTCGGGCAAGTCGATCCAGGCCAAGGGCATCGTGCCCGACATCGAAGTGCTGCAGGACGTGCCGGACGAGCTAAAGTCGCGCACCGACACCAAGGGCGAAGCTTCGCTGCGCGGCCATCTCAAGAACGATGGCGACGAGAAGACCGGCTCGCAGTCCTACGTCCCGCCGGACGCCAAGGACGACAAGGCGCTCAAGCTCGCCGACGATCTGCTCCACGGCATCAAGAACAGCGCCTCGGCGGCGCCCACCCCGGGCGGCGACAAGGCCACGACCGACAAGCCCAAAGCGGCGAACTAGGTCGGCGCATCGCGATCTGACGAAAAGGGCGGCTCCCGGGAGCCGCCCTTTTTGCTTGGAACTCCTGCTATCCCCGGCCTATCCCGGCCTGCCGCCGCTTGACCTCGGCGTGGTATCGTCGTCTCGAGTGATTCGGGATCGCGCATGACTGAAACGGCCGATGATCTGAGCGCCCCGCTCGGACGGGACAAGCCGCGCCGGAAACGCCGGCTGCGGCTGCCGTTCACGGCCATGCAACTGCTCGCTGTCCTGCTCGGCCTGTTCCTGGTCAGCTTTGCCGGCTTCGCCATCTTCAACAAGGATCCGCTTGGCGGCGAGCCGATGACGCGGCTCGCGATCCGCGAGCCCAGTGCCGCAGACAAGGCCCGCGATGACAAGCCGGCCGCATCCGGCCACGGCCAGGACAGCAAGCAGGAAAGCAAGCAAGAGACTAAGGAGGCGCCGAAGCAGGCGGGCGAGCAGAAGACCGTCACCATGATCGACGGTTCCACCGGCACGCGCCACGACGTGGTGATCGGCGGCGATGCCGCCGGCAAGAGCGAGGCGGCCTCGGCCTCCGCACCGCCGCCCGTCATGGCCGGGATCGACCCAAAACTCCTCGAGAAATCGCGCTACGGTATGATCCCCGCGATGTCCGGCGACCTCAAGCCATTCAACGTCTATGCGGCGGATGCCGACCGCGCCAAGGCCGCCAAGATGCCGGTGGTTGCGATCCTGATCGGCGGCCTCGGCGTCGGCGCCGCCAAGACCACCGATGCCATCATGCGGCTGCCAGCGGCGGTGACGCTGGCCTTCACGCCTTATGGGTCCGATCCAGGGAAACTCGCCGAGCGCGCCCGCGCCCAGCGCCACGAGATCTTCCTCCAGATCCCGATGGAGCCCTATGACTTCCCCGACAACGATCCTGGACCGCAGACGCTGCTGACGTCGCTGAGTGCCGACCAGAACATGGACCGGCTGTACTGGCATCTGAGCCGGATGCAGGGCTATGCCGGTCTCACCAACTTCATGGGCGCCCGCTTCATCGCAACGGAGCCGGCGATGCAGCCGATCATCCGCGAGGCGGCCAAGCGCGGCCTCGGCTTCTTCGACGACGGCTCCTCGCCGCGGAGCATCGCGCCCCAGGCCGCCGGCAGTCTGGCGATGCCGTTCGGCAAGGGCGATATCGCGATCGACGCGGTGCCGACCCCGGCCGAGATCGATCGCGCCCTGACCAAGCTCGAAGCGGCGGCGCGCGAGCGCGGCATGGCCGTGGGCACCGCCTCCGCCCTCCCGGTCTCGATCGAGCGCATCGGCGCCTGGACCAAGACATTGGGCGACCGAGGTATCCTTTTGGTGCCATTGACAACCGCGATGCTGAAATCAAAATCCAGCTAAATCAACGGATTGGTACGGCACAGGCCCGCGGGGCCTGCTTCAGCCTTACCGACAGCATGCGAGAGGTCTGGCGGAATGGCGCGTTACGAGGATCTGCCCTACCGGACCTGCGTCGGCGTGATGTTGCTCAACAAGGACGGACTGGTGTTCATCGGCCGGCGTGCCGGCGGTATCGAGCACGTCGACGACACCCATGTCTGGCAGATGCCGCAGGGCGGCGTCGATCCCGGCGAGGACAATTGGGAGGCTGCCAAGCGCGAGCTCTATGAGGAGACCAGCGTGCGTTCGGTCGAGCGGCTCGGTGAGGTTCCGGACTGGCTCACTTACGACATTCCGCGCACAGTCGCCGGGCGCACCTGGAAAGGCCGCTACCGCGGCCAGCGCCAGAAGTGGTTCGCGGTCCGCTTCACCGGCAAGGACAGCGAGATCAACGTCGAAAAGCCCGGCGGCGGCCACAAGGCCGAGTTCGTGAGCTGGCGCTGGGAGCCGATGAAGAACCTGACCGGGCTGATCGTCCCGTTCAAGCGCCCGGTCTACGAGCGCGTGGTGAAGGAATTTTCCCCGCTGGCGCAGGATTAAGTTCAAGTCGCCATTCCAGGTTGATGCTAATGCATCGCCTGAAATGACGACGAGAGATCCACGCGTGACCCATGAAAAGCCTTACCGTCCCAATGTCGGAATCGCGCTGTTCAATGCCGATGGCCGCGTGCTGATCGGGCACCGCTTCAAGGGCGACGGACCCGAGATCATCCTGCCGGGCCTCGACTGGCAGATGCCTCAGGGCGGCGTCGACGAGGGCGAGGATTTACGCGACGCCGCGCTGCGCGAGCTCTGGGAAGAGACCAGCGTCAAGAGCGCAACCTATCTCGGGGAGACCGATTGGCTGACTTACGAATTCCCGCCCTATGACGGGCCGCAGACGCATCGGCTGGCGAAATTCCGCGGCCAGCGCCAGAAGTGGTTCGCGCTGCGCTTCACCGGCAAGGATGACGAGATCGATCCGCTGACGCCGCGCAACGGGCAGCCCGCCGAGTTCGACGCCTGGCGTTGGGAGCGGCTCGACCGTGTCCCCGACGTCGTGGTGCCGTTCCGCCGCCACGTCTACAGCGCCGTGGCGCAGCAGTTTGCGCCCTTCGCAAACTAAAAACGCGAAAACAACCCCATGCACAGTAGAACGGGGTTGAAATCATTAGAGAACTTTCGCCGGAAATTTGCGCGAGCCTAGTTGATCGGTCCCACCGTGAAGGGGCCGATCGCGATGACGTGGCAGTCGCTGTCGCGCTTGGCGCAGTCGGCGAGCGCGGAATTGACCGCGGTCTGCTCGTCGGCGGCCCTCACACCGAGGCCCGGCCGGCCCGCGGTGCCGACCGCGACGGCGTTCCAGCCCATGCCATCGGCGAGCTTGCGCACCACCTCGTCGCGCGCGTCGGCGACAATCGAGGTGTTGGACGCCGCGTGGAAGAAGCCGGTGATCCGGAGCAGGGTCGGGATCGGCACGACGAAATTCTCGTCGACCGCAACGACCAGGCAGGCGACGCCGGCGATCGCGCCGCACGATTCCAGCGAACGCCGCGCGGCGTCGTCGGCGGATGATGCGCCCATCACCATGAAATATTGACTCCCCGGGCCGAGCGCGACCGCGCGGGATTTTGCCGCGGGCACGAACATGTTCTCGAGCCGGACCTTTGCGGGATCACGCACCATCGGAAAGTCTTTCGAGGCGAAGGCGCGCTCGGTCATGGCATCATGCCGGACGAACGGTTGCGGCGGCATCGGCGGCTTGCCGTGTGTGTAGACGACATTGTTGCCGACCGCGTAGAGCTCGCAGCGCCGCGGCGACTGCGCGGCATCGGCGCGCTTCTGACACTGATCGAGTGCGGCGTTGCGCGCGGCTTCCTCGTTCGGCTGATTCAACGACGCGCCGGTGAATCCGCCGACATTGAGCGCGAACGCCTTGTAGTCGCTGGCAGCGGAATAGTCGCCGGCCAGGTAGTTGCGGATGCGCTCGTTGATGAAGGGGACGCTGTCGGCGGGAAACTTGCCGGCCATCGGCGAAGCCGATGGTGCCGGCATGGGCATCGGCGCTTTCGCCGCCATGGTGGATGACGGGCTTGGCGCAGTTGGTGCGGGGCTTGATACAGGGCTTGATGCAGGGCTTGGCACGGTCGCTGCGATCGCCGGCGCCCTCGTGGTCTCGAGCTTGGTGAAATAGAGGAAGCCGCCGACGCCGATGGCGACGATGGAGACGACACCGACCACCAGCGGCCACATCCAGTTCGGCGCGGGCGCGGCCTTCGCCACTTTCTTGATCTGCGGCGTTGCGTAGCTGCCGTCCCCGCGCCGCATTGCGACCATGTAGGCGTGCACCGGCGTCGGGATGTTCTTGACCTCCTGCGCGCCGATATCGGCGAACTGTACCGACAGCTTGTTGGCGACCTGCTCGTGCACCGCGCGGGAGACGCAGATGCCGCCGACCTCGGCGAGGCCCTCGAGCCGGGCGGCGATATTGACACCGTCACCGAGTAGATCGCCGTCGCGCTCGACCACATCGCCGATGGTGATGCCGATGCGGAACGACATCTGCCGGCTTGGCGGATAGGCCATGTTGCGGGTTCGCAGGGATTCCTGGATATCGATCGCGCAGCGCACCGCATCGACTGCGCTTGGAAATTCCGCGAGCACGGCGTCGCCCGCAGTGTTGAAGATGCGTCCGCCCGCCCTGGCAATGAAATCGTCGACGACCTCGCGATAGGAGGCGAGACGCCGCAGCGTCTCCTCTTCGTCTTCCGCGACCAGTCGCGAGTAACCGGCAATATCGGCCGCGAAAATCGCTGCGATCTTGCGTTTCATCTGCGGCCCGCCCCCGGAACAAAGTTCGCGGGCGCAGAATGGCGCTATCGGCGGCGCCGTGCAACAAAGTTCAGCGCCCGCCACTTCCGTGACAAGCGCTGGATTTATTCAGGAGTTTGTAGGTTGAGCCCCGGCGCGGTGCACCGGGGCTTAGTGCATAGCCGTGGTGTTGAGCTCGTGCTGGATACTCTTGAAGTGGTCGAGCCGGGCGATGGCTTGATCGAGCTCGTTGCCTTCGTGCTCCTTCAACCCCTCTTCCATCTCCGAGACGGTCGCGGCGAACTGGGCGCGGTCGAGCTCGGCCAGCGAGGTCGCGACGTCGGCGAGCACGGTCAGGCCCTTGTCGGAAACTTCGGCGATGCCGCCGAGCACGATGATCTTCTCGTGCTTGCCGCCGGTGGTCACGGTGAGAATGCCGGGCCGGATCGCGGCCACGACCGGCGCATGTCCCGCCAGCACGCCGAAGTCACCCTCGACGCCGGGGATATCGACCTGGTCGACCTCGCCCGAGAAGGCGAGCTTTTCCGGCGAGACGAGATCGAAGTGGAAGGTGGCCATTGGAAACCTGCGAATGGTGAGTAGCGAATTGCGAATGGAGCGGGAGCAGCGCGACTAATCGCTACTCCCTGCTCGCCCTTCGCAGCTTAGGCCGCCTCGGCCGCCAGCTTCTTGCCCTTCTCGATCGCCTCTTCGATGGTGCCGACCATGTAGAAGGCGGCTTCCGGCAGGTGGTCATACTTGCCTTCGCAGAGGCCGCGGAAGCCCTTGATGGTGTCCGCGAGGTCGACGAACTTGCCGGGCGAGCCGGTGAAGATTTCGGCGACGTGGAACGGCTGCGACAGGAAGCGCTCGATCTTGCGGGCGCGAGCCACCGTCAGCTTGTCCTCTTCCGAAAGCTCGTCCATGCCGAGAATGGCGATGATGTCCTGCAGCGACTTGTAGCGCTGCAGCACCTGCTGGACCTGACGCGCGGTGTCGTAATGCTCCTGGCCGACGACGAGCGGCGAGAGCATGCGCGAGGTCGAGTCGAGCGGGTCCACCGCCGGGTAGATGCCCTTTTCCGAGATCGCGCGGTTCAACACCGTGGTGGCGTCCAAATGCGCGAACGAGGTCGCGGGCGCCGGGTCGGTCAAGTCGTCGGCAGGAACGTAAATGGCCTGCACCGAGGTGATCGAACCCTTCTGCGTGGTGGTGATGCGCTCCTGCAGCGCGCCCATGTCGGTGGCGAGCGTCGGCTGATAACCCACGGCGCTCGGGATACGACCGAGCAGCGCCGACACTTCAGAACCGGCCTGGGTGAAGCGGAAGATGTTGTCGACGAAGAACAGCACGTCCTGACCCTGGTCACGGAAGTGCTCGGCGACAGTCAGACCGGTGAGGCCGACGCGGGCGCGGGCGCCGGGCGGCTCGTTCATCTGACCAAACACCAGCGCGCACTTCGACTTGACGCTCGGATCCGGATTGTGCGGATCGGCGTTGACCTTGGACTCGATGAACTCGTGATAGAGGTCGTTGCCCTCGCGGGTACGCTCGCCGACGCCGGCGAACACGGAATAACCACCGTGCGCCTTCGCGACGTTGTTGATCAGCTCCTGAATCAGCACGGTCTTGCCGACGCCGGCGCCGCCGAACAGGCCGATCTTGCCGCCCTTGGCGTAGGGCGCGAGCAAGTCGACGACCTTGATGCCGGTGACGAGAATTTCAGCTTCGGTCGACTGGTCGGTGTAGGTCGGCGCTTCCTGGTGGATGGCGCGCGTGCCTTCGGACTGGATCGGGCCGGCTTCGTCGATCGGCTCGCCGATCACGTTCATGATGCGGCCGAGCGTGCCCGCGCCGACCGGAACCGAGATCGGCTGACCGGTGTCGGTCACTTCCTGGCCGCGGACCAGACCTTCGGTCACGTCCATCGCGATCGTGCGCACGGTGGACTCACCGAGATGCTGCGCAACTTCCAGCACGAGGCGGATGTTGCCGTTCCTGGTTTCCAACGAATTCAGAATGGCCGGCAGATGGCCTTCGAACTGAACGTCGACGACGGCGCCCATGACCTGGGTGACACGACCGACCTGGGTAGCTGCTGTAGCCATGAAGCTCTCCTTCGAAATTCTTTACTTGAACGACCGTCGTTTGGTTCGTGCGTCAGACCGCCTCGGCGCCGGAGATGATCTCGATCAGCTCCTTGGTGATCTGGGCTTGACGGGTTCGGTTGTAGATCTGGGTTTGCTTGCGGATCATTTCGCCGGCATTGCGGGTGGCGTTGTCCATCGAGCTCATCTGGGCGCCGTAGAACGAGGCGTTGTTTTCCAGCAGCGCGCGGAAGATCTGCACCGCGATATTCCGCGGCAACAGGCCGGAGAGGAGTTCGTCTTCCTCCGGCTCGTAGTCGTAAGACGTCGACGGCGCGTTCGCCGCCTTTTCTTCCACGGTCAGCGGAATGATCTGCTGCGCGGTCGGGACTTGGGCGATCACCGACTTGAACTGCGCGTAGAACAGCGTGCAGACGTCGAATTCGCCGTTGTCGAAGCGGGCCAGAACCTTCTTTGCGATGTCCTCGGCGTTGACGAAGCCGAGCTGACGAACGCCGCGCAGGTCGAGATGCTCGACGATCTGCTTGTCGTACAGGCGGCGGAGCTGCTCGTAGCCCTTGCGGCCGACGCAGAAGAATTTGACTTCCTTGCCCTGCGCCATCAGCGCCTGGGCGCGCTCGCGCGCGAGGCGCACGATCGAGGAGTTGAAGGCGCCGGACAGACCACGCTCGCCGGTGCAGACCAGCAGCAGGTGAATCTGGTCCTTGCCGGTGCCGGCCAGCAGCACCGGCGCGCCGGGCGAACCGGCGGCAGCGCTGGCGATGTTGGAGATCACCGCGCTCATCTTGTCGGCATAGGGCCGCGCCGCCTCGGCCGCTTGCTGGGCACGGCGCAATCGGGACGCCGCGACCATCTGCATGGCCTTGGTGATCTTCTGCGTCGCCTTGGTGGAGGCGATGCGGACGCGCATGTCTTTAAGTGACGCCATTCTTCGTTCACCCCGGCGGTTCGATCCCTTGGATCAAGCCGCTAGCCTATCCCAGTCGTCATGCCCGGGCGTGTCCCGGGCATCCACGTCTTCGTTTCCATGCAGTGAGGCACGGAAGGCCGGGACAACAAGCCCGGCCTTGCGACCGCTCTCTTATGCGAAGCTCTTGGCGAAACCTTCGACCACCGACTTCAGCTTGGCGGCACTGTCGTCGGAGAGATCGCGGCTGTCGCGGATCGCGTTGAGGATCTCGACGTTCTTGCCGCGCAGGAGCGACAACAGACCGTCCTCAAACGCGCGCACCTTGTTGACCGGAAGCGGATCGAGATAGCCGTTGGTGCCGGCCCAGATCACGCAGACCTGCTCTTCCATCTTCAGTGGCGCGAACTGCGGCTGCTTCAGGAGCTCGGTGAGACGCGAGCCGCGGTTGAGCAGGCGCTGCGTCGAGGCGTCGAGGTCGGAGCCGAACTGCGCGAACGCCGCCATTTCGCGGTACTGCGCCAGCTCGCCCTTGATCTTGCCGGCGACCTTCTTGGTGGCCTTGGTCTGCGCCGAGGAGCCGACGCGCGACACCGACAGACCGACGTTCACCGCGGGGCGGATGCCCTGGAAGAACAGGTCGGTTTCGAGGAAGATCTGGCCGTCGGTGATCGAGATGACGTTGGTCGGAATGTAGGCCGACACGTCGTTGGCCTGGGTTTCGATGACCGGCAGCGCCGTCAAAGAGCCCGAGCCCTGGTCCTTGTTCAGCTTCGCCGCGCGCTCGAGCAGGCGGGAATGCAGATAGAACACGTCGCCCGGATAGGCTTCGCGGCCCGGCGGGCGGCGCAGCAGGAGCGACATCTGGCGGTAGGCGACGGCCTGCTTGGACAAATCGTCATAGATGATGACGGCGTGCATGCCGTTGTCGCGGAAGTACTCGCCCATGGTGCAGCCGGTGAACGGCGCGATGTACTGCATCGGCGCCGGATCGGACGCGGTGGCGGCGACGATGATCGAATATTCGAGCGCGCCCTGCTCTTCCAGCACCTTCACGAACTGGGCAACGGTCGAGCGCTTCTGGCCGATCGCGACGTAGACGCAATACAGCTTGATGTTCTCGTCCGGCTGCGCGTTGAGCGGCTTCTGGTTGAGGATGGTGTCGAGCGCGATCGCGGTCTTGCCGGTCTGACGGTCGCCGATGATCAGCTCGCGCTGGCCGCGGCCGATCGGGATCAGGGCGTCGATCGCCTTGAGGCCGGTTGCCATCGGCTCGTTCACGGACTTGCGCGGAATGATCCCGGGCGCCTTGACGTCGACGCGCATGCGCTTGTCGGCCTGGATCGGGCCCTTGCCGTCGATGGGATTGCCGAGCGCGTCGACGACGCGGCCGAGCAGGCCCTTGCCGACCGGCGCGTCCACGATGGCGCGGGTGCGCTTGACGGTCTGGCCTTCCTTGATCTCCCGGTCGGCGCCGAAAATGACGATACCGACGTTGTCGGTTTCGAGGTTCAGCGCCATGCCGCGGGTGCCGTTCTCGAACTCGACCATTTCACCGGCCTGGACGTTATCCAGACCGTAAACGCGGGCGATACCGTCGCCGACGGACAGCACCTGTCCGACTTCGGAGACTTCAGCTTCCTGGCCGAAATTCTTGATCTGGTCCTTGAGGATCGCGGAAATTTCCGCGGCGCGGATGTCCATCAGCCTGCCTCTTTCATCGCGTGCTTGATCGAATTGAGTTTGGTGCGAAGCGAGCTATCGATCATCCGGCTGCCAAGCTTGACCACGAGGCCACCGATGATCGAGGGATCGACCTTCACGTTGAGCGCGACGTCCTTGCCGGTCACCGACTTCAGGGCAACCTTGAGGGCGTCGAGATTCTTGTCCGAGAGCGCCTCCGCCACGGTGACGTCGGCCGTGGCCTCGCCCTTGAACTTGGCGACCAGGGCGCGATAGGCGCGGATGACGTCAGCCACCGCGAACAGGCGGCGGTTGGCGGTCAGCACTTTCAGGAAATTGGCGGAGATGCCGGCGATGCCCGCCTTGTCCAAAACGGCCGAGAGGGCCCTGGACTGGGCGTCGGCCGCGAAAACCGGGCTGCGGACGAGGCGCTTCAGATCGGCGCTTTCGTTCAGCATGCCCTCGAATTTCTCGAGATCGGCTTTGACCTCGTCGACCACTTTCTGGTCGCGGGCCAGTTCAAACAAGGCCGTTGCATAACGGCCCGACACACCGGAAACGGACGTATCTTCTGCAGCCACAGACGTGCTCTTTTTGCTGTCAAACTCGCAAGGGAAAAACCGTCGCCACAAAGCGGCGCCTAGCGATCCAAGCCCTTGGAATTCAAGCGGGACTTCGATTTTCGACCCCGCACGGAAGTGCCGGGCTCGTTAAAATCGCGGCTTTGCTAACATAGCAGGCGCGCACGTGCAACATGACGCCAAATTAAAGGCATGACGTTCTGTCGCCAGTTCGTCGCAGTCCACGACGACGCGATGACGACCTGCCACGCCGCGGAATTGCCACAGCCCCTAAGGCCACCCCCGAGCCGATGCCGGCCATTGGTTCCTGCCCTCAGCGCATAGCGGCCATGAACACGGATCGCTGAGGCGTGATTCCGGCGCTCCCAGCTTCACTCGCCGAATACTTTCCGAATTCTAAATGCAGAAAGCGATGACTTCGTTTTACAGTATTCCCGAGTAATATAGAAGTTAATGAATCGTTAAATTTCAATATTACGGAATGTCGGCTGAATATCCCTGCCGGTAACAAGATATTACACGGCGACACAGAACGGATTTACTGCCCAATTCACGCCTCATTAGGAATCGAAACGCGGTCCCGCTCGCAAACTTACGGGGGCTCCACTTGCCACATATGTGGCAATACTAGCTTAGGGACCAATATATGCTTTGTTTGAAGACGCTGGGCTCTGTGACCCGGCCGCGTACGGCGATCGCCTTTGTTGCCGCAACTCTTCTCATCGGTGGAACTGCCACCGAAGCTTCCGCCAAATCCCGCCATCACCATCGGTATTCCCACCATCATCACCGCCACCACGCCCAGAACGATGCCAACACGACCTCCGATTGGCGTAACGCCAATGCGTCGATGACGCCGTCGCAGGGCACCGGACGTTCCTTCTCCGGCATGGCTTCCTTTTACGGCAACGAGTCCGGCAGCAGGACTGCCTCGGGCCAGCGCTTCAACCAGAACGCCATGACCGCGGCGCACCGTTCGCTGCCGTTCGGCACCAAGCTGCGCGTTACCCATGGTGGCTCGAGCGTCATCGTCACCATCAACGACCGTGGCCCGTTCATCCGCGGCCGTGTCCTCGACCTCTCCACGGGCGCTGCCCGCGCCATCGGCCTCACCGGCGCCGGCGTCGGCCGCGTCACCGCGGAAGTCGTCTCCTAAGACGCGCGACGCGTGAAACAAGCCCGCCGTCTTGGGGGACGGCGGGCTTTTTGTTTGTTCCTCGGCCGTCATTGCGAGGAGCGCAGCGACGAAGCAATCCAGACTGCCTCCGTGGAGGGATTCTGGATTGCTTCCGCCTTCGCTAAAGCTTCGGCG
Source organism: Bradyrhizobium sp. Kon69 (assembly GCF_055807515.1). Lineage (NCBI taxonomy): Bacteria > Pseudomonadati > Pseudomonadota > Alphaproteobacteria > Hyphomicrobiales > Nitrobacteraceae > Bradyrhizobium > Bradyrhizobium sp. Kon69. The sequence continues at coordinate 129,651 of NZ_JBVVOS010000010.1, forward strand.
GACAAGTCGCTGCGCTCGCAATGACGGGGAGAGAGCGGTGGCCTACAAAAAGCTCTGCGGATCGACGTCGATTTCGAGCTTTTGATTGCCCTTCGGCTTCGGGCAGACGGCAAGCCAGTTGCGCAGATAATCCGACAGGTCGAAGCCGCGTGCGGATTTCACCAGAATGCGGAAGCGGTAGCGGCCCTTGATGACCGCGAGCGGGGCTTCCGCCGGGCCGAGCACCACCACGCGCTCGTCGCGCGGCGCGAGCGCAACGAGGTGGCGGCCAAAACCCTCGGCGCTCGGCCGGTCGCCGGCGGAAATGATCAGGCTCGCAAGCCGCCCGAACGGCGGATAGAGCGTGCGTTCGCGCAAATCGATCTCGCTGTCATAGAACGCTTCGCGGTCGCAGGCGATCAGCGCCTTCATCACGGGATGATCGGGCTGGTGGGTCTGGAGATAGCCGACGCCGCGGCCCTGCTCGCGCCCGGCGCGGCCGATCACCTGGTTGAGCAATTGCCAGGTGCGCTCCGATGCGCGCGGATCGCCATTGGACAGGCCGAGATCCGCATCGACCACGCCGACCAGGTTGAGCCGCGGGAAATTGTGGCCCTTGGCGACGAGCTGGGTGCCGATGATGACGTCGACGCGGCCCTCCGCAATATCATTGAGTTCCGAGCGCATCGTCTCGATCGAGGTGATGAGATCGCTCGACAGCACCATGGTGCGCGCTTCCGGGAACAGCGCCGCCGCTTCCTCCTGTAGGCGCTCGACGCCGGGCCCGACCGCGACCAGCGATTCCTCCGCCGCGCAATGCGGGCAGGTTTGCGGGCGTGGCATCGAGAAACCGCAATGGTGACAGACGAGGCGCTGGCGGAAGCGGTGATCGACAAGCCAGGCATCGCAGATGGTGCAGGCGAAGCGATGGCCGCAGGCGCGGCACAGCGTCAACGGCGCATAGCCGCGGCGATTGAGAAACAAGAGCGCCTGCTCGCGCCGCTCGATCGCGGTCCTGATCTCGGACGCCAGCCGCGGCGAGATGAAGCGGCCGCGCGCCGGCGGCTCGCGGCGCATGTCGATGGCCTCGATATGCGGCATGTGCTGGCCGCCGAAGCGCGACGGCAGCGCGATGCGCTGATAGCGGTTCTTGCGCGCATTGACCTCGGACTCGACCGACGGCGTCGCCGACGCCAGCACGATCGGGACCTTTGCGATGTGCGCGCGCACCACCGCCATGTCGCGGGCGTGATAATGCACGCCCTCGTCCTGCTTGTAGGCCTGGTCGTGCTCTTCATCGACCACAATGAGGCCGAGATTGGCGTAAGGCAGAAACAGCGCCGAGCGCGCGCCGACCACGACCGGCGCGCTGCCCTCGGAGATCGCCGCCCAATTGCGCGCGCGGGTGCGCGGCGTCAGCTCGGAATGCCATTCCAAGGGACGCACGCCAAAACGTTGCGCAAAGCGATCGAGGAACTGGCCGGTGAGCGCGATCTCCGGCATCAGGATCAGCGACTGTTTTCCGCAGCGGATCGCCTCGGCCACGGCTTCGAAGTAAACCTCGGTCTTGCCCGAGCCGGTGACGCCGTCGAGCAGCGCGACGTGAAAGCTGCCGTTGGCCGCGAGCGCGCGCATGGCATCGACCCCGGCGCGCTGGAGCGGCGAAAACTCCGGCCGGCTGAAATCCGGATCGGGTGCGGGCGGCGGCGGAGGCGGCGGCATCGGCTCGACCGTGAGCGTACCTTCGTCGACGAGGCCGTCGATCACGCCGGCCGAAACGCCGGCCTCCTTGGCGGCTTCCGACTTTCCGTGCAGCAGCCGGTCCGACAGCACCTCGATCAGGCGCTGCCGCGCCGGCGTCAGACGTTTTGGCGGATCGCCGACCAGGCGGACGCCGGCGCGCACCCGCTCGGGGCCGAGGTTCTCGCCCATCCGCAGGCACATGCGCAGCACCATGCCGCGCGGGCTCAGCGTGTAATTGGCGATCCAGTCCACGACCGCACGCAACTCGGGCTTCAACGGCGGGATGTCGAGCTTTTCGCTGACCTCCTTGAGGCGGTTGTGCAGGCGCGGATCGGGATTGGCGTTTTCGGCCCAGACCACGGCGAGCACCTCGCGCGGGCCGAGCGGCACGCCGATAATATCGCCCGCCTTCAGCTCCATCCCGCGCGGCACCTTGTAGGAATAGGTCTGGTCGAGCGCGACCGGCACCAGCACGTCGACCATGCGGGTCGCGTTGGCGGAGACGGCGTTGCTGCGCGACGTGTGGTCCATGAGGGGAATCGGAACCCGGGGCTTCAAGGCTAGCGCCCTGAGGCGGCCTTAGCGAACGATAAACGAGTGTGATGCGATATACTGAGTGGAATCACCACGTCCAGAGCGCATGAGCAAAGCCGCCGCCCCACAAATCGAGCTCGCCAGCGCCGATCCTGACATCGCGCAGGAGATGACGCGCTGGCTGTCGCATCTCGGCGCGGAGCGACGGCTGTCGCCGAAGACGCTGGAAGCCTATGCCCGCGATTTGCGGCAGTGCCTGAATTTCCTCTGCGGCCATTGGGGCGAGCGGGTGACGCTGAAGCGGTTCGCCGCGCTGGAAGCCACCGATATCAGGGCCTTCATGGCGATGCGCCGCGCCGACGATATTGCCGGCCGCTCGCTGATGCGCGCACTCGCGGGCCTGCGCTCGTTCGGCCGCTTCCTCGAACGCGAAGGCAAGGGCAAGGTCGGGGCGCTCTCGGCGATCCGCGCGCCGAAAGTCGCCAAGAGCCTGCCAAAGCCGCTGCCGATGGCGTCGGCCAAACGTCTCGCGGACGCCGACGAGCGCGCCGGCGAGGATCGCGAGAGCTGGATTCTGGCGCGCGATGCCGCGGTGATGGCTCTCCTCTACGGCTCGGGCCTGCGCATCTCCGAAGCGCTTGGCCTGACGCGCCGCGAGGTGCCGCGTCCCGGTGAAGGCGACGTGCTGATCGTAACAGGCAAAGGCAACAAGAGCCGCATGGTGCCGGTGCTCCAGAACGTGCTCGCACTGGTGCAGGAATACGTTTCGATGTGCCCGTATCCGCTGCCGGCCGAAGGCCCGATCTTCGTCGGCGCACGCGGCGGGCCCTTGAGCCCGCGCATCATCCAGCTCGCGATGGAGCGGCTGCGCGGCGCGCTCGGCCTGCCCGACAGCGCCACGCCGCACGCGCTCCGGCATTCCTTCGCCACGCATCTGCTGTCACGCGGCGGCGATTTGCGCGCGATCCAGGAATTGCTCGGCCATGCCTCGCTCTCGACCACGCAGATCTATACCGGCATCGATGCCGAGCGGCTGCTGGAAGTCTATGCCAGCGCGCATCCGCGGCGCTAGCGGCTCAGTTGGCGAGATACTCGATATCGTAAACGTAGTTCGAGCCGCGCCCGACCTCGACGCGGACCATCGGCCTGAACGTCTCCAGCCGCTCGTACAGCGGCGCGGTGACCTTCACCGGTTGGCCCGCGATGCGAACGAGATAGTCCGCCTTGCGACGGTTACCTGACCTCCACGCACGATCGACACGGCCTTCGATCACAAGGCGGGACGTCAGGTGATCGAGAAACAGCATTCGTCCGGCATACCATGCAAGACCGCTGCCGAGCAGCACGATCAGGATCATCGAGGCGAACGCCTTCGCCTTGTCGCGCCATGAGCCGTACAGCGGAGGTTGTCGCAGCTGCGAGCCGACGATAATCAGGCCCAGAACAACGAGGCCGATATGGACGTCGTTGACTGCGATGATCGAGCTCTTGTCATAAAACCGCAACAGGCCGATGTAGATCAGGCCAAGCGCGAGAACAATCTTGCCGACGAACGGAAAGGCCGCGGTGTTGCGGGCCTTCAGTAGCGCAAACGCGGAGGCGAGGATGGAAGGCCAGACGCAGGCTGCGATGAATTCCGCTGTGGTCATGGGACAGGACTAGATCAGCCCGGAAGCGAAACCCTTAATTGCAACGGCCATCGCGGCTTGCCACTTGCGCCCGTCGCGCAGTTCGGTCAATCGTTGGTAAACAGGCAGGAGGGATTTATGAGTGCACATGAAAGCATGGAGCATGCCGAGCACGCCGAACACGCGTCCGGCTCGAACAAGAAGATCGCGCTCCTGATCGCCGTTCTGGCGCTGTTCCTGGCGATCTCCGAGACGCTCGGCAAGGGCGCCCAGACCGAATCGATCAGCAAGAACGTCGAGGCCTCCAACCTCTGGGCCTTCTTCCAGGCCAAGAGCATCCGCCGCACCGTGGTGCAGACCATGGCCGACCAGGGCAAGCTCATCCTCGGCGCGGCGAGCGACGAGGCCAACAAGGTTGCCGTGCAGAAGCAGATCGAGGACTGGCAGAAGACCGCGCAGCGCTACCGCTCCGAGCCGGAGACCGGCGAAGGCACCGAGCAGCTGGCCGAAAAGGCCAAGCACGCCGAGCACGAGCGTGATGAGGCCACTGCGAAATATCATCATTTCGAGCTGGCGTCCGCCGCCTTCCAGATCGGCATCGTGCTGGCCTCGGCGACGATCATCACCGGCATGCTGCCGCTCGCCTGGATCGCGGGCCTGCTGTCGCTTGCCGGACTTGGGATGACCATGCTCGGCGCATGGTCGCCGCATCTGCTGCATCTGCATTGAGGCTCGTAGCCCGCATGAGCGCAGCGACATGCGGGGAGCCACAATAAGGAATCCCGGATATCGCTTTGCTCATCCGGGCTACGCGACGCTCATTGCGTCGACGCTCAACGCGCTTCGTGCACGCTCTTGCGAAAACGCTGGATCAGGCGGAGCGTGCGGGAGGACCAGCCTTCGCCGTTGCCGGCGATCAGCTCCCTGATGCGCCGCTTGACCGGATCGACCAGCTCGGCGGCCTTGGCACGCAGCTTCAGCACCAGATCATAGAGCCGCTCGAACCAGGCCATCTCCATCAGCTTGTCGCGCGTCACATCGAACACGAAGGCGGTGACGCCGACCCCGAGCAGCTTTGCGAACACGATGGTGAAGACCGCGCTGGTCCAGTATTCGTGCGTGAGCAGCCACAGGCCGACCAGCTTGAGCGGAAACAGCGGGATGATCGGCACAGCGAACACGATCAGCGTCATCGCCGGCGACAGCGCATCGACGCGGTCCGACAGCCATTGCTTGAACCGCGCGAGCGGGACAATGGCGACAACGCGCGCAACGATCGGTTCGAGATGGTCCCACAGCCAGGCTTCGATCAGGAAGATGATCGCAAGCAGGACCCAGACCGGTTGAAGCAGGCGGCGTAGCATGTGTTTCCCGCCCGGTTCGGCGCTGGGCGCGACCTACATATGGATGGCCCGCTTGCCGACTGCAAGCGCGGCCTCCTTGATGGCCTCGGAGCGGGTCGGGTGTGCGTGGCAGGTGCGCGCGAGATCTTCCGCGCTGCCGCCAAACTCCATGAGAACGGCCGCCTCATGGATCATTTCGCCGGCTTCGCGGCCGATAATGTGCACGCCGAGCACGCGATCGGTCTTCGCATCTGCGAGAATCTTCACAAAGCCGTCGGTGGTCTGGTTGACCTTGGAGCGGCCGTTGGCGGTAAAGGGAAACTTTCCGACCGTATAAGCCACGCCCGCCTGCTTCAGCTCCTCCTCGGTCTTGCCGACGGAGGACACTTCCGGCGTGGTATACACGACGCCTGGGATAACATCGTAGTTCACGTGGCCGGCCTGCCCCGCGATGATCTCGGCAACAGCGACGCCTTCATCCTCGGCCTTGTGCGCGAGCATCGGGCCCGCGACGACATCTCCGATGGCATAGACGCCCTTCACACTGGTGGCGAAATGCGGATCGATCTGCACGCGGCCGCGATTGTCGAGCGCAACGCCAGCTTCCTTCAGGCCCAGCCCCTCCGTGTACGGCACACGGCCGATACAGACGAGAACGACGTCGGCTTCCAGCGTCTCGGCGGCGCCGCCGGCGGCGGGCTCGACCGTCGCCTTCAGCGTCTTGCCGGAGGTGTCCACGCCCGTGACCTTGGCACCCAGCTTGAAGGCAAAGCCCTGCTTCTCCAGGATGCGCTGGAATTGCTTGGCGATCTCGCCGTCCATGCCGGGCAGGATGCGATCCAGGAATTCGACGACGACGACTTCGGCGCCGAGACGGTGCCAGACCGAGCCGAGCTCGAGGCCGATCACGCCGGCGCCGACGATCAGCAGCTTGCCGGGGACCTTGTCCAGCGACAGCGCGCCGGTCGAGGACACGATGCGGGTCTCGTCGATCTCGATGCCCTTGAGGCGCGCGATATCCGAGCCGGTCGCGATCACGATGCTCTTGGTCTCGACGACCTGCGACTTGCCGTCGGCCGAGACTTCGACCTTGCCGGTGCCGAGGATCTTGCCGGCGCCCTTGAGCACGTCGATCTTGTTCTTCTTCATCAGGAACTCGACGCCCTTGACGTTGCCGTCGATGCCCTGCTGCTTGAAGTTCATCATCGCAGGCAAATCGAGCTTCGGCGCGGAGACGCTGACGCCCATCTTGGCGAAGGAATGCCCGGCCTCGTCGAACATTTCGGAGGCGTGCAGCAGCGCCTTCGACGGCATGCAGCCGACATTGAGGCAGGTGCCGCCGAGCGTCGCGTTCTTTTCGACCACGGCGACTTTCATGCCGAGCTGCGCTGCACGCACCGCGCAGACATAACCGCCCGGTCCGGTGCCGATGACGACGAGATCGTATGCCATGAGAGAAAGTCCCGTAAGTTTAGCGTTGAGGGAGGTGTCGGCGTCCGCGCAGCGCGTCAGCGTCCGCCGGAGACATCGAGAATGGCTGAGGTGACGTAGGAGGCCTCGTCCGACATCAGCCAGACGATGGCATTGGCGACTTCATCGGCAGTACCGACGCGCTTCATCGGCACCATATGGGCCAGACGATGGGCGCGGTCGGGCTCACCGCCGGCAGCGTGGATTTCGGTGTCGATCAGGCCGGGGCGGATGCCCGCGACGCGAATGCCCTCGCCGGCAACCTCATAGCCGAGGCCGATGGTGAAGGAATCGATCGCGCCCTTGGACGCGGCATAATCAACATAGGTGTTAGGCGCGCCGAGCTTGGCAGCAACCGATGACAGATTGACGATGACGCCGCCCTGGCCGCCGTGCCTGGTCGACATCCGCTTCACCGCTTCGCGCGCGCAGAGGATGGAGCCGGTGACGTTGACCGCCATGACGCGCTGGATGCGCTCGGCCGACATCTCGTCGACGCGCACGCCGCTGGTCCCGACAATACCGCCATTGTTGACGAGTGCGCCGAGCGTGCCGAACGCGTCCGCGGCCTTGAACAGCGCGAGGATATCGCTTTCCTCGGCGACGTCGCATTTCACCGCGATGGCCTTGCCGTTGCTGGCTTCGATCGCGGAAACCACCTCGTCGGCGGCCATCTTGTTGCTGGCATAGCCGACGACGATTCGGAAGCCGCGAGCGGCCGCCGCGATCGCAGTCGCGCGGCCAATGCCGCGGCTGCCGCCGGTGATGACAACGACTTTATCGGTCACGCACGCCTCCATGGTTCGACACGCGCCGTCGCGAAAGGCGACGGCGCTCGCAGAGCATCAGGGATCAGAGATCGAGCACCAGGCGCGCGGGATCTTCCAGGCTCTCCTTGACGCGAACCAGGAAGGTCACGGCTTCCTTGCCGTCGATGACGCGGTGATCGTAGGACAGCGCCAGATACATCATCGGGCGGACCTCGATCTTGCCGCCGACGACCATCGGCCGCTCCTGGATCTTGTGCATGCCGAGGATGCCGGACTGCGGCGCGTTCAGGATCGGGGTCGACATCAGCGAGCCGTAGATGCCGCCATTGGTGATGGTGAAGGTGCCGCCCTGCATCTCGTCGATCTTGAGCTGGCCGTCACGGGCGCGGCGGCCGAAATCGGCGATGCCCTTCTCGATGTCGGCGATCGACTTGTTGTCGCAGTCGCGCACCACGGGCACGACGAGGCCCTTGTCGGTGCCGACGGCAACGCCGATGTGGTAGTAGTTCTTGTAGATCAGGTCGGTGCCGTCGATCTCGGCGTTGACGGCCGGGATGTCCTTCAGCCCCTGCACGACGGCCTTGGTGAAGAAGCCCATGAAGCCGAGCTTCGAGCCGTGCTTCTTCTCGAACGCATCCTTGTAGTGGGCGCGCAGCGCCATGACGTTGGTCATGTCGACCTCGTTGAAGGTCGTGAGCATCGCGGCGGTGTTCTGCACGTCCTTGAGGCGGCGCGCGATGGTCTGGCGCAGCCGGGTCATCTTGACGCGCTCTTCGCGGGCGGCGTCATCGGCCGGCGAGGGTGCGCGGACCTGAACCGCTGCGGCAGGCTGGTTGACCGGGGTCGGCGCCGAGGCAGCACGCTCGATCGCGGCGAGCATGTCGCCCTTGGTGACGCGGCCGTCCTTGCCGGAGCCCGGAACGGTCGAGGCGTCGATGCCGGTCTCGGCCGAGAGCTTGCGCACGGACGGGGCGAGCGGCGCATCGGCCGGCGGCGCCTTCGCCGCAGCGGGAGCAGCCGCAGCAGCGACGGCAGGAGCGGCAGCCGCGGGCTTGGCGGGCGCAGCGGGCGCCGGCTTGGCAGCGCCGGCGGCGCCTTCGGTAATCTGGCCGAGCAGCGCACCGACCGCAACGGTCGTGCCATCTGCGGCGATGATCTCGCTTAGCGTGCCCGCGGACGGCGCCGGGACCTCAATGGTGACCTTGTCGGTCTCGAGCTCCACCAAGGGCTCGTCAACGGCGACAGCATCGCCGGCCTTCTTGAACCAGCGGCCGATGGTGGCCTCGGTGACGGATTCGCCGAGGGTCGGCACACGAATTTCAGTCATGGTCTTTTCCTTAAGGAGATCGCCAATGCGGTCGGGAATTTCATACGTCATTGCCCGCGAAGGCGGGCAATCCAGTACGCCGTGACTTTCGTGATTAAGACGAGCGGCGCGGAATACTGGATGCCCCGCCTCGCGGGGCATGACGACGTCCAAAAAACTTCTCAGCTCAATGCTTCGTCCAGGAACGCCTTCAACTGCGCCTGATGCTTCGACATCAGACCCGTCGCGGTCGCGGCGGAGGCGGCGCGGCCGACATAACGCGGACGCCGGCTCACACCGTTCACCTGGTTCAGCACCCATTCCAGATAGGGCTCGATGAAGTGCCAGGCACCCATGTTGCGGGGCTCTTCCTGGCACCACACCACTTCGGCCTTCTTGAAGCGCGACAGCTCGGCCACCAGCGCCTTCAGCGGCACCGGATAGAGCTGCTCGATGCGCATCAGATAGATGTCGTCCATGCCGCGCTTCTCGCGCTCCTCGTAGAGGTCGTAATAGACCTTGCCCGAGCAGAGCACGATGCGGCGGATCTTCTCGTCGGGAACGAGCTTGATCGCTTCGCTCGGCAGCATCTGAGCGTCGTCATAGAGGATGCGGTGGAAGGTCGTTCCCTTCGCGAGCTCCTCGAGACGCGACACCGCCCGCTTGTGACGCAGCAGCGACTTCGGCGTCATCACGATCAGCGGCTTGCGGATCTCGCGGTGGAGCTGCCGGCGCAGCACGTGGAAGTAGTTCGCCGGCGTGGTCGGATAGACCACCTGCATGTTGTCTTCCGCGCACATCTGGAGATAACGCTCCAGACGCGCCGAGGAGTGCTCCGGTCCCTGGCCTTCATAGCCATGCGGCAGGAGGCAGACGAGGCCGGACATGCGCAGCCATTTGCGCTCACCCGAGGAGATGAACTGGTCGAACACGACCTGCGCGCCGTTGGCGAAGTCGCCGAACTGCGCTTCCCACAGGGTCAACGTATTCGGCTCGGCGAGCGAATAGCCGTATTCGAAGCCGAGCACGGCTTCTTCCGACAGCAGCGAGTTGATGACCTCGTAATGGCCCTGCTCGTGACCGAGATGGTTGAACGGCGTGTAGCGGCTCTCGTCTTCCTGGTCGATCAGGACCGAGTGGCGCTGCGAGAAGGTGCCGCGCTCCGAATCCTGTCCGGACAGGCGGACATGGTGATTCTCGTTGAGCAGCGTGCAGAACGCCAGCGCCTCGCCGGTCGCCCAGTCGATGCCCGTGCCGCCGTCGATCGCCTTGGCGCGGTTTTCGAGGAAGCGCTGGATGGTGCGGTGGACGCGGAAACCGTCCGGCACCTTGGTGATCTTGCGGCCGATGTCCTTCAGTGCGGTGATGTCGACGCCGGTGACGCCACGCCGCGCGTCTTCCTCCTGATCGGCGATCTTGAAGCCGGCCCATTTGCCGTCGAGCCAGTCGGCCTTGTTGGGCTTGTAGCCGGAGCCGGCTTCGAGTTCTGCATCGAGCCGCGCGCGCCAGTCGGCCTTGGCCTTCTCGACCTCGCCCTCGGTCAGCACGCCTTCGCTGATGAGACGGCGGGCGTAGAGCTCGAGCGTCGAGGGATGGGCCGCGATCTTCTTGTACATCACCGGCTGGGTGAAAGCCGGCTCGTCGCCCTCGTTATGGCCATGCCTGCGGTAGCAGAACATGTCGATGACGACGGGCTTGTGGAATTTCTGCCGGAACTCGGTCGCGACCTTGGCCGCGAACACGACGGCTTCCGGATCGTCGCCGTTGACGTGGAAGATCGGCGCGTCGATCATCTTCGCCACGTCGGACGGGTAAGGCGACGAACGGGAATAACGCGGATAGGTGGTGAAGCCGATCTGGTTATTGACGATGAAGTGCACGGAGCCGCCGGTGCGGTAGCCCTTCAGGTCCGACAGGCCGAAACATTCCGCGACCACGCCCTGGCCGGCGAACGCAGCGTCGCCATGCATCAGGAGCGGCATCACCGAGATGCGCATATCCGGCGGATCGCCGTGCTGATCCTGCTTGGCGCGGACTTTTCCGAGCACCACGGGATCGACGATCTCGAGATGCGAGGGGTTGGCGGTCAGCGACAGATGGATGCGGTTGCCGTCGAACTCGCGGTCCGAGGACGCGCCGAGGTGATATTTGACGTCGCCCGAGCCTTCGACCGCATCAGGATTGGCCGAACCGCCCTTGAACTCGTGGAACAGCGCGCGATGCGGCTTGCCCATCACCTGGGTCAGCACGTTGAGCCGGCCGCGATGCGGCATGCCCAGCACGACCTCCTTCACGCCGAGATTGCCGCCGCGCTTGATGATCTGCTCAAGCGCGGGGATCAGCGATTCAGCACCGTCCAGGCCGAAGCGCTTGGTGCCGGTGAACTTGGTGTCGCAGAACTTCTCGAAGCCTTCGGCTTCGACCAGCTTCATCAGGATGGCGCGGCGGCCTTCGCGGGTGAAGGAGATTTCCTTGTCCGGCCCCTCGATGCGCTCCTGGATCCACGCCTTCTGCGCCGCGTTGGTGATGTGCATGAACTCGACGCCGAGCGTCTGGCAGTAGGTACGCTCGCAGATCGCGGTGATTTCGCGCAAGCTGGCGTATTCGAGACCGAGCACATGGTCGAGGAAGATCTTGCGGTCGAAATCGGCTTCGCTGAAGCCGTAGGTCCGCGGGTCGAGCTCTTCGCGGTTGCGCTGGGCTTCGATGCCGAGCGGATCGAGCTTGGCGTGGAAGTGGCCGCGCATGCGGTAGGACCGGATCAGCATCAGGGCGCGGACGGAGTCGCGCGTGGCCTGGAGCAGATCGGCGGAGGAGAGGCCGCCGGCCTTGTCGCCACCCTTGGCCTGGGCCTTGGCAGCGATCTTGGCGCCGACGGTCTTCTCGACTTCCGCCCAATTGCCGTCGAGCGCGGAGGTCAGATCGTCCTGCGGGGTCAGCGGCCAGTTGGCGCGCTCCCAGGACGGGCCTTGGGCGTTCTTGCTGATGTCACCCGGCTGGTCGTTGAGGCTCTTGAAGAATTCCTGCCACTCGGCATCCACCGAGGACGGATCCTTCTCGTAGCGGGCGTAGATTTCGTCGATGTAGGTGGCGTTGGTGCCCTGCAAAAAGGAGGAGAGGGCAAAGGCTGCGTTCGCGTCTTGGCGAGACATACTTGAGTTCCTGGCGATTTCGGTTCGCGCATAACAAACGGCGCTGGCGCTGGGCTCCCCGGCAGAGGACCAGCGCGACAGGCACCATTTACCCTATTTGCTGCGAAACTTCGCCCGGAAAATTACGAAGGTGTGAATCAAGCCTTCAATTTTTCGGCAAGCGTGTGGCCAAGGCGAGCGGGAGATGGCGACACTGTAATTCCTGCCGATTTCATGGCGTCGGTCTTGGAACCGGCGTCGCCCTTGCCACCCGAAATGATCGCGCCGGCGTGGCCCATGCGGCGGCCGGGAGGGGCCGTGACACCGGCGATGAAACCGACCATCGGCTTCTTGCGGCCGCGCTTGGCCTCGTCCTTGAGGAACTGGGCGGCGTCCTCCTCGGCGGAACCGCCGATCTCGCCGATCATGATGATCGACTCGGTCTTGGGGTCGCCGAGCAGCATTTCCAGCACGTCGATGAACTCGGTTCCCTTGACCGGATCGCCGCCGATGCCGACCGCCGTGGTCTGGCCGAGGCCTTCCTGGGTGGTCTGGAACACGGCTTCGTAGGTCAGGGTGCCCGAGCGCGAGACGATGCCGACGCTGCCGGTCTTGAAGATGTTGGCCGGCATGATGCCGATCTTGCATTCGCCGGCGGTCATGACGCCCGGGCAGTTCGGCCCGATCAGGCGCGACTTGGAGCCGGCCAGCGAACGCTTCACCCGGACCATGTCGATGACCGGGATACCTTCAGTGATGCAGACGATCAGCGGGATCTCGGCGTCGATGGCTTCGCAAATCGCATCGGCCGCGCCCGGCGGCGGCACATAGATCACCGACGCGTCGGCACCAGTCTTCTCACGCGCCTCGCGCACGGTGTCGAACACCGGCAGACCCAGATGCGTCGCACCGCCTTTGCCGGGCGAGGTGCCGCCGACCATCTTCGTGCCATAGGCAATCGCGGCCTCCGAATGGAAGGTGCCGTTCTTGCCGGTAAAGCCCTGGCAGATGACCTTGGTGTTCTTGTCGATCAGGATGGACATGAGGTCTGCTTTCGCGAAACTAACGAGTGAGAGGTCAGTGGATGCGGCGGTAGACGCCGGTGAGCACGTCGGCCCAGCCTTCCGCGTCCGGCGAGAACTGGATCTTCAACGAATAGGAATCGTCGTCGATGATTTCATAGACGTGGCGCGCATTGCCGCGGAGCGAACCGCGCACCAGCGTCAGGGTCTTGCCGACCCAACCACCGGAGGCGGGCGAGGGCGGCGTGTAGCCGAGCGAATCGTACCAGAACAATTTGTAGGTCCGGTCTTCGCGGTCGAAGGTGAAGATGCCGTGGGTGGCGAAGCTCTGCTTGCCGTCGCGGGTCTGGACCGAGTCCTGGATCAGGTAGAAGCCGTTGAGATCCATGTGGGCCACGACGTGAGAGGTCGCCGTTCCACCCTCCGTCCACCGCGACGCAAAGACCACCTCTTCGCCATTCCATTCACCGGCGAATGCGGCAAGACGCGCGTGCTCCGGCAGCGGGGATGATGCAGCGAGATGGTCCTGGGTCATGGCCTCAGCCTCCCTTGACGGCCTTCACGATCTTCTGCGCGGCGTCGTCGAGATTGTCGGCCGGCACCACGTTCAGGCCGGATTCACGGATGATCTTCTTGCCCAGCTCGACATTGGTGCCTTCGAGGCGAACCACCAGCGGCACGCTGAGGCCGACCTCACGAACCGCAGCCGTGACGCCCTCGGCGATCACGTCGCACTTCATGATGCCACCGAAGATGTTGACCAGGATGCCCTTCACGTTCGGGTCCGCGGTGATGATCTTGAAGGCGGCCGCGACCTTCTCCTTGCTGGCGCTGCCGCCGACGTCGAGGAAGTTCGCCGGCGCCATGCCGTAGAGCTTGATGATGTCCATCGTCGCCATCGCGAGGCCGGCGCCGTTGACCATGCAGCCGATATTGCCATCGAGGGTGACGTAGTTGAGGTCGTATTTCGACGCCTCGATTTCCTTGGCGTCCTCCTCGGTCTCGTCGCGCAGTGCGAGCACCTCGGGGTGACGGAACAGGGCGTTGTCGTCGAACGACACCTTGGCGTCGAGCACGCGGAGCTGGCCCTGCTTGGTCACGACCAGCGGGTTGATCTCCAGCATCGACATGTCCTTGGCGACGAACGCCGCGTAGAGCTGCGCGGTGAGCTTCTCGGCCTGCTTGGCGAGATCGCCGGAGAGTTTCAGCGCGTTCGCGACGGTGCGGCCGTGATGGCCCATGATGCCGGTCGCGGGATCGATCGAGAAGGTCACGATCTTCTCAGGGCTGTTGTGCGCGACGTCCTCGATGTTGACGCCGCCCTCGGTCGACACCACGAAGGAAACGCGCGAGGTCTCGCGGTCGACCAGGATCGAGAGGTAGAATTCCTTGTCGATGTCGGAGCCGTCCTCGATGTAGAGGCGGTTGACCTGCTTGCCGGCGGGGCCGGTCTGGATGGTGACGAGCGTGGCGCCGAGCATCTGCTTGGCGAATTCGGAAACCTCCGCGGCCGACTTGGCGATGCGCACGCCGCCCTTGTCGCCAGCCGATGCTTCCTTGAACTTGCCCTTGCCGCGGCCGCCGGCGTGGATCTGGCTCTTTACGACCCAGACCGGGCCCGGGAGTGCCTTTGCCGCCGCGTCCGCATCGGCCGCCTTCAGGACCGGAACGCCCTTGGAGATGGCGACGCCGAACTCGTTCAGCAGCGCTTTGGCCTGATATTCATGGATATTCATATGGTCGCTCCCTGAACCCGCGGGCGGTGACCTCGTAGGCCCACCTCAGTCTTGTGGCTGGCATACCATATACCACAGGAACTGCAACCCGGATTCTCTGACATCGATCTCTGGACTTGCGGACCCGCACCCCCCCCAACCTTAAACAAGGTTTGGCGGAGCCCGGAAATGAAACCGCCGAAGACCGGTTTTCGATCTTCGGCGGAATGTTTCGACCTTAGCGGCCCAGAAGATCGGGTGCGATCTTCTTGCAGGCGTCAACCAGACCCTGCACCGCGCCGACCGACTTGTCGAAGGCTTCGCGGTCCTTGCCGACGAGCTCGATCTCGACGACGCGCTCGACACCCTTGGAGCCGATCACGACGGGCACGCCGACATACATGTCCTTCACGCCGTATTCGCCGTTCAAATAGGCGGCCGAGGCCAGCACGCGCTTCTTGTCACGCAGATAGCTCTCGGCCATCGCGATCGCGGAAGCCGCCGGCGCGTAGAAGGCCGAGCCGGTCTTGAGCAGATTGACGATCTCGGCGCCGCCGTTGCGGGTGCGGTCGACGATCTCGTCGAGGCGCGCCTGCGAGGTCCAGCCCATCTTGACGAGATCGGGCAGCGGGATGCCGGCAACGGTGGAGTATTTTACCAGCGGCACCATGGTGTCGCCATGGCCGCCCAGCACGAAGGCGGTGACGTCTTCGACCGAAACGTTGAACTCGTCGGCCAGGAAGTAGCGGAAGCGCGACGAATCCAGCACGCCGGCCATGCCGACGACTTTCTTGTGCGGCAGGCCGCTAGCCTTCTGCAGCGCCCAGACCATCGCGTCGAGCGGGTTGGTGATGCAGATGACGAAGGCGTCGGGGGCGTACTTCTTGATGCCGGCGCCGACCTGTTCCATGACCTTGAGGTTGATGGACAGGAGGTCGTCGCGGCTCATGCCGGGCTTGCGCGGCACGCCGGCGGTGACGATGCAGACTTTTGCGTTGTCGAGCGCCTCGTAGGAGTTCGCGCCGGTGTAGTGCGCGTCAAAGCCGTCGACCGGCGAGGACTGCGCGATGTCGAGCGCCTTGCCCTGCGGCACGCCCTCGGCGATGTCGAACATCACCACGTCGCCCAGCTCTTTCAGGCCGATGAGATGAGCCAGCGTTCCGCCGATCTGACCGGAGCCAATCAAAGCAATCTTGTCGCGCGCCATGTGAGCCTGTCCTTTAGACACGTAAGGAGGGGAAAACTGAGACGGGTGGTTATCCCTTTCGCCTCCCCCGTTCAAGTCACGGGTTGCCCAATTGTCGGGCTTGCCGCGTATTCGAGCGCAACCTCGTCATTCCGGGGCTTGGGAAGCGCCGAGCCCGGAATGACAGCGCTGGCAAATAGGACTTAAGTCCCCGCCAGACCCTTTAAGTCTCAACCAAACCTTTGGTCGAGCCGCTGGCGGTGGAATCCTTGCGGCCGTGGGGCAGCGCCAGATAGGATTCCGAGCTCATTTCGATCAGGCGCGAGGCGGTGCGCTTGAACTCGTTGGCCTCGTTGCCCTCGTTGGCAAGATAGAGCGAGATCGGGTTGGCATCGGCCGAGGCCATCAGCTTCACGGCATTGTCATAGAGCGTGTCGATCAGCGTGATGAAGCGCTTGGCGGCGTTGCGCTGGGAGATGTCCATCACTGGAATATGGTCGACCAGGATGGTGTGATAATCGTGCGCCAGCCAGAGATAGTCCGATGCCCCGAGCGGCTTCTCGCAGAGATCGGCGAACGCGAAGCGCGCCACGCCGTGGGCCGAGCACGGCACGTGCAGGATGCGGCCCTTGATCGAAATATCCCGCGACTTGCATTTGGCGCCGCCTGACATCTTCGACCAGGCGCGGTCGAGCGCGGCGTCCGCCTCAGTGTCTGCCGGCGTCAGCCACATCGGCACGCCCTGAAGCTTTTCCAGCCGGAAGTCGGTGCGCGCGTCGAGCCGCAGCACGTCCATGTGGTCGGTGATCTGCCTGATGAAGGGCAGAAACAGCGAACGGTTCAGGCCGCCCTTGTAGAGGTCGTCAGGCGCGACGTTGGAGGTCGCGACCACCACGGTGCCGAGCTCCAGCAGCTTTGCGAACAGGCGGCCGAGGATCATCGCGTCCGCAATGTCGGTGACGTGGAATTCGTCGAAACAGAGCAGCCAGCTCTCCTCGAAGATCGCATGCGCGGTCAGCGCGATGACGTCGCCGTCGGCGATCTCGCCGCGCGCGATGCCCTGGCGAAAATCGTAGATGCGCTCGTGCACCTCGGCCATGAATTCGTGGAAATGCGCGCGCCGCTTGTGCTCGACGGTCGAGTGCTGGAAGAACAGATCCATCAGCATGGTCTTGCCGCGACCGACCTCGCCATGGACGTAGAGCCCGTGCGGCGCCTCGTCCTTGTCGCTGCTGAACAGGCGGCTGAGCAGGCCCTGCTTGCGCGCCGGCTTGTAGTCGGCGAGCCGCTGATCAAGCGCCGCATAGGCGTCGGCAATTTCGGCCTGCGCGGCATCGGGCTCGATCGCGCCGGACGCGATCTGGGCCTGATAGGCCTCGCGAAATGAGGAACTGGGGGTCGAGAGCATGCTCTTTACCGCCAGAGATGAGCGGAAATTGCAACTCCGTATTGGCGCAAAGGCTTATGCGCGCACCCACATCCACGTGGTCGGAGGCGAATAATTGAGATATCACAGGGCTAAAGCGACTACTTTGAGGTTCCTGGCATGGCCCTTAGTATCGAGGACTCCGAGGTCGAACGTCTCGCGAGGCGTCTGGCGCAACTCACTGGCGAGACGGTTGCCCTTGCTACGACGCGAGCTATCGAAGAGCGCCTCAGGCGCATCGACAATCAGTACTGCAAAACTGCTCTTTTGGAGGATATGGCCGCAATCCGTCGACGCTGGAGCGAGCTGCCTGTATTAGCCGACCGGATGCCCGACGAAATAGTTGGATACGACGAACACGGATTGCCATTCTGACTTCAGTCGATGCTAGGCATCTACGCGCCATATGGGTCGGCGTCGCTCCATCTTCTGCGAGCCAGACTCACTCACACAGCTCGTACGCGTCCTCGACCACATACGGGCCGCCGCCGGTGGAGGCGCGAGACGAGAACAGCACGAAACGTTCGGCCGTGAACGCCTTGCTGGGAAAATAGCCGCGCAGCGAGAGATAATCGGCGACGTCACGGTCGGTGGCGTCGTGCAGCCGGGCCAGCGTGACATGCGGGATGAACTTGCGGCCCTCAGGGTCGAGGCCGATCCGCTGCATCAGGCGCTCGAGCTCGGCCTGCAATTCCATCAGCGGCTTGCTCGGCACGATGGTGGCCACCACCGCGCGCGGCTTGCGTCCGCCGAAACTCTGCAAACCCTGCACCTTCACCTCGAACGGCTTGCGGTCGACGCGAAACAGCATCGAGGCGATCTCGTTGGCGGACATGCCGTCGATATTGCCGATGAAGCGCAGTGTGACGTGGTAATTTTCGGGATCGATCCAGCGGGCGCCGGGAAGGCCGCCCCGCAAATTGGAAAGCGACTGGCCAATCTCGGCCGGAATTTCCAGACCAGTGAACAAACGCGGCATCGTTTCGCACTCCCGATGCTTGGGCATGATCCCGGGGCAAGATCCCAAGGCAAGATCATATCCAAATTTTAGAGCCGGCGACGAATCACCGGTACCTTAATTCCTATCGCAGTTGTGTGACTCTGCGAAGCATCGCCCGCCTCACCCCGGTAAAACCCTGGGAATTACGGTCGGCGCTGCCTGCTTTTCAACGCCGCTGCTCAGCTATCGTGCCAATGAATGCCTCAACCGTGGGCAAGATATTCCTGACGATGATGTCGACGCCGACCGCGGTCGGATGAATGCCGTCGGCCTGGTTGAGCTTGGTATCGGCTGCGACACCCTCAAGAAAAAACGGATAGAGCGGCACGCCGAATTTTTTCGCCAGATCCGGGTAAATCGAATTGAAGCGCGCGGCATAGTCCGCGCCGTAATTCGGCGGCGCCAGCATGCCGCACAGCATCACCGCGATCTTGCGCGCCTTGAGGCGCTGTACGATCTCGGTCAGCGCGGTGCGCGTCAAATCGGGATCGATGCCGCGCAGCGCATCGTTGGCGCCGAGCTCGATGACCACACCGTCGGTTCCGTCGGGGACCGACCAGTCGAGCCGGTCACGGCCCCCGGAGGAGGTGTCGCCGGAGACCCCGGCGTTGGTCATATCGACCTCTATGCCTTTGTCTTGCAAAGATTTTTGAAGTTTTGTGGGGAATGCTTCCTGAGCCGGGAGGCCGAGGCCGGCGCTCAA
Organism: Bradyrhizobium sp. Kon69; assembly: GCF_055807515.1. NCBI lineage: Bacteria > Pseudomonadati > Pseudomonadota > Alphaproteobacteria > Hyphomicrobiales > Nitrobacteraceae > Bradyrhizobium > Bradyrhizobium sp. Kon69. The sequence goes on from NZ_JBVVOS010000010.1 coordinate 148,607, forward strand.
GGAATCGCCGAGAACCACCAGCTTGATCGGTTTCGCCGCCTCGGCCCATGCCGGAGCCCACGCCGGATTTGCGACCGTCATCAAAGCGAGCATCAACACGGCTATGTGCATGAACAATCCGTAACGCCTCTCGACCGCGCGTGCGGAGTTGCCATATGACCGGACCATGGATACTCGCATCTCTTCCTCTTCGCTCGCCGACAGCTCGGCGGACACCATCGCCATCTCCAACGTCAATCTGTCATTGGGTACGGGCGCGGCACGCGTTCACATTCTCAAGGATATCAGCTTGCGCGTGGGCCGGAGCGAAACGATCGGCCTGATCGGCCCGTCAGGCTCGGGCAAATCCACGCTGCTGATGGTGATGGCGGGGCTGGAGCGTCCTGATAGCGGAGAGGTGGTGGTCAGCGGCACGCCTTTCAATGCCCTCGACGAGGACGCGCTGGCCCGCTTCCGCGGCCGCCAGGTCGGCATCGTCTTCCAGTCCTTCCATCTGATCCCGACCATGACCGCGCTGGAGAACGTCGCGGTGCCGCTCGAGCTTGCGGGCAATCCCGACGCCGCCAAGCGCGCGGCGCAGGAGCTGCAATCGGTCGGGCTCGGCGACCGTCTGCACCATTATCCGACGCAGCTCTCCGGCGGCGAGCAGCAGCGCGTCGCGCTGGCCCGCGCGCTGGCGCCCGATCCCGCGATCCTCGTTGCCGACGAGCCGACCGGCAATCTCGACGAAGCCACGGGACAACAGATCGTCGACCTCCTGTTCAGCAAGCATGCCGAGCGCGGCATGACGCTGGTGCTGGTCACGCACGATTCCTCGCTCGCGCATCGCTGCGATCGCGTGATCCGCCTGCGCTCCGGCCGCATCGACACGCAGTCGGCGCCGGCATGAGCGCTGCTGCCGAACCGTTCGCGAAGCCCAACGGCGTCGCGCTGTCACTGCGCTACGCGCTGCGCGAATTGCGCGGCGGCCTGCGCGGCTTCTACGTCTTCATCGCCTGCATCGCGCTCGGCGTGATGGCGATCGCCGGTGTCGGCTCGGTCTCGGCGAGCCTGAGCGACGGCCTCGCCCGCGAGGGCCGTACCCTGCTCGGCGGCGACGTGTCATTCGTCCTGTTTCAGCGCGAGGCCAAGCCGGAGGAAGTCGCCTTCCTGCGTTCGCGCGGCACTGTCTCGAGCGCCGCCACACTGCGCGGCATGGCGCGCTCGGCCGAGGGCAAGCTGGCGCTGGTCGAGATGAAGGCGGTCGACGACACCTATCCGATGCTGGGCCAGTTGACGCTGGCGCCACCGCTGCCGATGTCCGACCTGCTCGCGGAGCGCGACGGCGCGTTCGGAGCGGCCGCCGATCCGACACTGCTGGCGCGGCTGTCGCTCAAGACCGGCGATCGCGTCACCGTCGGGGCTGCGACGTTCCAGATCCGCAGCGCCGTCGAAGCCGAGCCCGACAAGCTCGCCGGCGGCATCGGCTTCGGCCCGCGCTTCCTGATCAGCGAAGCGGGCCTTCAAGCCACCGGGCTGGTCCAGCCCGGCAGCCTGGTGCGCTGGGTCTATCGTGTGAAGCTGCCGGAGATCGCCAATAGCGAGCGCGCCACCGACGCCTTCATCGCGGACGCCCGCAACGCCGCGCCGCAGGCCGGCTGGGAGGTCCGCAGCCGCTCCAATGCCTCGCCGCAGCTCGAGCGCAACATCAACCGCTTCACGCAGTTCCTGACGCTGGTCGGCCTCGCCGCGCTGCTGGTCGGTGGCGTCGGTGTCGCCAATGCCGTCAAGGCCCATATCGACCACAAGCTCGAGGTGATCGCGGCCTTCAAGGCCGTCGGCGCCACCGGGCGCGACGTGTTCGGCATCTATCTGGCCCAGGTTCTCCTGCTCGCCGCGATCGGCTCGGCGATCGGCCTCGCGCTCGGCGCCGCGATGCCCTTCGCGATCGTCGGCCTGTTCGGCAAGCTGCTGCCGCTGCCGGTGGTGCCGGCGGTGCATGCCAACGAGCTCGCGCTGTCGTTCGTCTACGGGCTGCTCACGGCGCTTGCCTTCGGCCTGTGGCCGCTCGGCCGGGTGCACGACGTGCCCGTGGCCGCCCTGTTCCGCGACACCATCAGCTCCGAATGGCATCGGCCACGCTGGAGTTATCTCGTCTTCATGGCTGTCGTGATCACGCTGCTCATCGCGGTCGTAATTGGCCTCTCCTTCGACAAGCGCATCGCCGCCGTGTTCGTGGCCTCCTCCGTGGTCGTGTTCGCGCTGCTGCGTGGCATTGCCGCGCTGCTGATGACGATCGCGCGGCGGCTGCCGCGCACGCGATGGCCGATGCTGCGACTTGCGATCGCCAACATCCACCGGCCGGGCGCGCTGACGCCCTCGGTCGTGCTGTCGCTGGGCCTCGGGCTCGCCGTGCTCGTCACCATCACCCAGATCGACGGCAATCTGCGCCGGCAGTTCCTGGCGGCACTGCCCGAGCACGCGCCATCGTTCTTCTTCATCGACATTCCGAGCACGCAGGCCGAGCAGTTCGACTCATATCTGCGCCAGATCGCCCCTGGCGCGAAGGTCGATGACGTGCCGATGCTGCGCGGGCGCATCGTCGGAGCCCGTGGCGTCCGCGCCGAGGAGCTCAAGCCCAGCACCGATTCCGAGTGGGTGCTCCAGAGCGACCGTGGCCTGACCTATACCGCCGAGCTGCCGAAGGGCTCCAAGGTGGTCGAGGGCGAGTGGTGGAGCGCCGATTATGCCGGCCCGCCGCTAGTTTCGATGGAGAAGAAGATCGCAGACGGACTCGGCCTCAAGCTCGGCGACGAGGTCGTGGTCAATATCCTCGGCCGCGACATCCCCGCGAAGATCAGCAATCTGCGCACGATCGACTGGCAGGGCCTCGGCATCAATTTCGTCCTCGTGTTCTCGCCGAACGCCTTCAAAGGCGCGCCGCACACCCACATCGCGACTCTCACGGAAGCCGGCGGCGATGCGGCCGGCGACGGCAAGATCATCAAGGATGTCGCTGACGCCTATCCGATGGTGACGAGCGTGCGCGTGCGCGAGGTGATGGAGACGGTCGGCTCGGTCGTGACCAACCTGGCGCTGGCAATCCGCGGCGCCAGCGCGGTGACCCTGATCTCCGCGATCCTGGTGTTGGGCGGCGCGCTCGCCGCCGGCCACCGCCATCGGGTCTACGATGCGGTGATCCTCAAGACCCTGGGCGCGACCCGGCTGCGGCTGCTCGGCGCCTATGCGCTCGAATACCTCCTGATCGGACTTGCCACCGCAATGTTCGGCGTTTTCGCCGGCAGCGTCGCGGCCTGGATGATCGTGACCCGGCTGATGACCCTCACTTTCGTCTGGCAGGGCGGCAGCGCCGCCGGCGTGGTCGCGGCTGCCTTGGTCGTCACGGTCGGCCTGGGTCTCGCCGGTACGCTGCTGGCGTTGAACAAAAAGCCCGCCACGGTGTTGCGGAATTTGTGACAAATGGTAGCGGGCGGGTGCGCGGGAGCGAAATCGCACGATTCCGGCGATTAACCACGTCCGCTCGTCTGGATTGCAGGGAAGGGCGACATTCAGCCGCGCGTGGACGGTTGCAGCGGATGTGTTAGTTTCCCACATATCGAATGGGTTCGGAGCCCCGATTGTTAGCCAAAATTTAGTCGGCAGACATCGGTATCCGAGATAGAATTTGACGAACCGGCGGCATGGCGACCCTCATGCCGGACCGGACCAACCAACGGGAATTCGACCATGTCGGACCTAGACCGCAATTACGCTTCTCCTTTCGGCAGGGCCGCCGGGCGTGTTGACGCCGCGACGGTCGATGCCGGCCTGCGCGCCTACATGCTGCGCATCTACAACTACATGAGCATCGGCCTGGCCATCACCGGCTTGGCCGCGCTCGGCGTCTACATGGCCGCCGTGACGGACGTTCCGACCCCGGAAGCCGTCCGCGTCGGCAAGCTGTTCCTGACGCCGTTCGGCTACGCGATGTTCGTCAGCCCGCTGAAGTGGCTGTTCATGCTCGCGCCGCTCGCCATGGTGTTCGTGATCTCGGCGGGCATCAACCGTCTCGCTCCCTCGACCGCCCAGATCCTGTTCTGGGTGTTCGCGGCGCTGATGGGCGTCTCGCTGTCCTCGATCTTCCTGGTGTTCACGCACACCTCGATCGTGCGGGTGTTCTTCATCACCGCGGCGACCTTCGGCGCGCTCAGCCTCTACGGCTACACGACCAAGCGTGACATGAGCGGAATGGGTTCGTTCCTGTTCATGGGCCTGATCGGCATCGTCATCGCGAGCCTGGTGAACCTGTTCCTGGCGAGCTCGGTGCTGCAGTTCGTGGTGTCGGTGGTCGGCGTGCTGGTGTTCGCGGGCCTCACCGCCTGGGATACCCAGCGGCTGAAGAACGATTACATCTACGGCTACGCCTCGGCCGGCGGTGACATCGCAGAGCGTGCGGCCATCACCGGCGCGCTGTCGCTGTACCTGAACTTCATCAACCTGTTCACGCTGCTCCTGCAGCTCCTCGGCCAGCGCGACTAAGCGCCAGACCAGAGCGAACGACACCAGCCCCGGCCGAAAGGCCGGGGTTTTTGTTTGGGCGTGATGTTCCCTCAACCACGGTCATTGCGAGGAGCTCTTGCGCCGAAGCAATCCAGAGTCCCTCCACGGACGCATTTCTGGATTGCTTCGCTTCGCTCGCAATGACGACGTGCGGAGGCCGTTCGCCTCTTCCAGTCGTCCCGGGAAGGCTCTAATCTTGCCCCATGTCCGCACCCGAAATCAGGCCCACCACTGAGGCCGACCTTCCCGCCATCACCGCCATCTACCAGCAGGCTGTCCGCGAGGGCACCGCGACGTTCGAGCTGGAGCCGCCCGACCTCGCCGAGATGACGCGCCGCTACCGCACGCTGATCGACGGCGGCTATCCCTATTTCGTCGCCATCCTCGACGGGCGCGTCGCCGGCTACGCCTATGCCGGCGCCTACCGGCCACGGCCGGCCTACCGCTTCACGGTCGAGAACTCGATCTATCTCGATCCCTCTTTCCACCGCCGCGGCATCGGGGCGCTCCTGCTGGAGCGGCTGATCGTCGAATGCGAGGCGCGCGGCTTCCGCCAGATGATCGCCGTGATCGGCGATTCCGCCAATGCCGGCTCGATCGGCGTGCACACCAGGGGCGGCTTCAAGATGATCGGCACGCATCCCAGCGTCGGGCTGAAATTCGGCCGCTGGCTGGACACGGTGATGATGCAGCGGGATCTTGGTGAGGGCGCGAAGAGCGTGCCGGCAAAATAGGTCTCGTAGGGTGGGCAAAGCGAAGCGTGCCCACCATAGCCAACGCGTTTGACGAAAGATGGTGGGCACGGCGCGATGCGCCTTTGCCCACCCTACAGCACCGAGCGCGCCGCTACACCACCGCCAGCTTGCGATCGATCACCAGGAGCACGCGCTCGAGCTCGTGGCCACGGCGAAGGATCAAGCCCGTCGCCGAGATCACGCTGTACATGCCTTGCTTGCGCGCGAGGCGCGGATCCTTCTCGATGCGATAGATCGGCACTTCCGAAGCGCGGCGAAAGACCGAGAACACGGCGCGATCCCTGAGGAAGTCGATGGCGTAGTCGCGCCACTCGCCGTCGGCGACCATCCGGCCGTAGAGATTGAGAATACGGTGCAGCTCGAGCCGGTTGAACGTCACGCGGCTCAGTTGCGCATTCGAAGCGGCGGGGCGCGCCGCCGCGCGCTGTTCGCTCGGGTCGGCATCCTCCGACAGACTCATAGGCCGCCTCCTGTCGCATCAGCATGACCGCGTCCGCGAAGACCGTCCCCGGAACCGCGGATCATGACAGTTGCATGATCGCGCCAACTGTTCCCCGCCGCAAGGGGCCCTGTAAGGACGCTGGACCGGAGCAAACCGCCCACACGCAGCGGTGGAACTCTGTCGCGGCAAACCGTCACGGGATCGTTAGCAGGAATCATAGTGTCGCCGCTTTTCCGCCAAGCGACTGCCGCCCTGCATTGCGAAAAGACCTGTGTGCGTTGACCCGGTCCTTTCGGTTCCGGATTCCTCAGCCCCCAGCCCCCCGGGGCCGTCAGGATCGGGTCTGTTCGCACGACAAGGAGGGCCAACGCGAGTTGGTCCTTTTTTGTTTGTGTCGGTTTGGTTTGGGTCGGGATGTTTCTGCCGCGACGGATCTCACCATCTCAGCGCAAACTCTCTCCCCTCATCCTGAGGAGCCGCGAAGCGGCGTCTCGAAGGATCGAGGCTGAATTGCATCAGCGGGCCTGCATGGTTCTCGCGGCGATGCGCAGCATCGTCCGCGGCGCGCGCAAGAGCGCGCTCCTCACCATGAGCGTTGAGAGCGAGTACGACGCCTAGGAAGAGTGAAGCAAATCAGTGCAGCGACGTGTACGCCGCGCCCAGCATCGGGCCTGGTTTCTCGCGGCTGCCGTCCTGAACATAGACCACGGCACCGTCGACGCCGTCACGCGTGAGGTTCTCGATCGGCACCGTCCAGCTTTCCGGACGGCCGGTCCAGTCGCCGACCTTCAGCAGGTTGCGCACCACGTTGTGATAGATCACCTGCTGTCCGCGATTTTCACCGCGGCTGATCGCGATCGGCACCGACTTCGCAATCGAGCAGATCCAGACCTCGCCGTGGGACGCCGTCGGCTCCTTGCTCGCGGCCACCGAGACGTTGATCTGCTTGCCCGCGAGCGACATCGTCACCGGCACGCTCATCACACCAGTGCCCGTGTCGGTTTTGCCGATGGCGCTTTCGATGCCGGTGCGGTCGCTGCCCACGACATGCGTGGAGCCGTTGACCACGACCTGCGGCGTGTAGACTTCGCGGTCGCCGCGCATGCGCGAATAGGCACGCTGCCGTGCAGAGAAGCGCGAATCGGCCAACGTGTCCTTCCAGCCGAGATAGTCCCAATAGTCGATCGGCATGCTCAGCGCGATGATCGAGGGATCGCGGGCGAGGTCGCCGATGATCTTGTCGGCCGGTGGGCAGGAGGAGCAGCCCTGCGAGGTAAACAATTCGACAACGGCGCGGGGGTCAGCCTCGGCAGGACGAATGACGGCGACGATCGCACAGAGACCAAGTGCACCCGACCAGAGGGCGCCGGACCACCTCGAGATCACGTTGCGTGAAACCAGATGAGAAGCCGTCATTGTTGTCATGTCGAACGCCGCACACCATTGCTCGTGAGAGGGAAATCTTACCGCCGGATGGTCACCGTAGTCTTACGGGCCTCACACATTCGTCCGTCCAAGAACCGTGCAAGGCGAGGTTCTCTGCCGGGCGGGCCCATCTGAAGCCTGCCGCAAACGCGTGAAGGCGGCCTTGTGATAGGCCGCCTTCGTGTAACCTACTACTCACTTCGCAGTGAGCCACCGTTCACAAATCCGCGCTTACGCCGCGAGCTTGCGCAGCACGTAGTGCAGGATGCCGCCGTTGCGATAGTATTCGAGCTCGTCCAGCGTATCGATGCGGCAGAGCAGCGAAACGCGCTGCAGCGAACCGTCGCCGGAGACGATCTCGGCGGTCAGCTTCTGGCGCGGCTTGAGGTCGCCGATGAGGCCGCGCAGCGTGACCTTCTCGTCGCCCTTCAGGCCGAGCGAGGACCAGGAGGTGCCGTCCTCGAAGGTCAGCGGCAGCACGCCCATGCCGACCAAATTGGAGCGGTGGATGCGCTCGAAGCTCTGGCAGATCACGGCGCGCACGCCGAGCAGACGCGTGCCCTTCGCGGCCCAGTCGCGCGAGGAGCCGTTGCCGTATTCGGCGCCGGCGAACACCACCAGCGGCACCTGCTCCTGCTGGTACTTCATCGCGGCGTCGTAGATCGACATCTGCTCGCCGTCGGGCCAGTGCTTGGTGAGGCCACCTTCCGGAATATTGCCGTCGGCGCCCTTCAGCATGAAGTTCTTGATGCGGATATTGGCGAAGGTGCCGCGCATCATGACTTCATGGTTGCCGCGCCGCGTGCCGTACTGGTTGAAGTCGGCCGGTCGCACCTGGTGCTCGCTGAGATATTTGCCGGCGGGCGAGGTGAGCTTGATCGAACCGGCCGGCGAGATGTGGTCGGTGGTGATCTTGTCGCCGAACATGGCGAGGATGCGGGCCTCGACGATGTCGGTGACCGGCTCCGGCTCCTTCTTCATGCCTTCGAAATAGGGCGGGTTCTGCACATAGGTCGAGCTCATGTTCCAGCGATAGGTTTCGCTCTCGACGGTCTTGATTTTGCGCCAGTTGGTGTCGCCCTTGAACACGTCGGCATACTTCTTCTTGAAGATCGCCGCGGTCACGAACTTCTTCATGAAGGCGTTGATCTCCTTTGTCGTCGGCCAGATGTCCTTCAGGTAGACCGGCTTGCCGTCCTTGCCTTCACCGAGCGGCTCGACCGCGAGGTTCTTCGTGACGGTGCCCGCGAGCGCGTGGGCGACCACGAGCGGCGGTGAGGCGAGGTAGTTCGCCTGCACGTCCGGCGAGACACGGCCTTCAAAGTTGCGGTTACCGGAGAGCACCGCAGCCGCGACGATGCCATTGTCGTTGATCGACTTCGAGATCTCCTCGGGCAGCGGACCGGAATTACCGATGCAGGTGGTGCAGCCGAAGCCGACCAGGTTGAAGCCGACCTTGTCGAGATCGGCCTGGAGACCGGAATCGGCGAGATAGGCCGCCACCACCTGGCTGCCCGGGGCGAGCGAGGTCTTCACCCACGGCTTTGCCTTGAGGCCCTTCGCGGCGGCGTTGCGCGCCAGCAGACCGGCACCGATCAGCACGCTCGGGTTCGAGGTGTTGGTGCAGGAGGTGATCGCGGCGATCACGACGTCGCCATGGCCGATGTCGAACTTCTTGCCGTCGACGGCGAAGCGCTTCTCCGGCTCCTCGGCCTTCTTGTATTCGCTGGCGAGCGCGAGCGAGAAGCCCTCGGCTACGGACGGCAGCGCAATGCGGCCTTCCGGGCGCTTCGGGCCGGCCATCGAGGGCACGACGTCGCCGAGGTCGAGCGTCAGCGTCTCCGTGAACACCGGATCGGGCGACTTGGCGGTGCGGAACAATCCTTGCGCCTTCGCGTAGGCCTGCACCAGCGCGACGCGCGCCGAGGCCCGGCCGGAGGTCTTGAGATAATCGAGCGCGGCGGCATCGACCGGGAAGAAGCCGCAGGTCGCGCCATATTCGGGCGCCATGTTGGCGATCGTCGCCTTGTCGGCGACCGAGAGATGGTCGAGGCCGGGGCCGAAGAACTCGACGAACTTGCCGACGACGCCGAGCTTGCGCAGCATCTGCGTCACGGTCAGCACGAGATCGGTCGCGGTGACGCCTTCCTTCATCGCGCCCTTCAGCTTGAAGCCGACGACATTGGGCAACAGCATCGACAGCGGCTGGCCGAGCATGCAGGCTTCCGCCTCGATGCCGCCGACGCCCCAGCCGAGCACGGCGAGACCGTTGACCATGGTGGTGTGGGAATCGGTGCCGACCAGCGAGTCGGGATAGGCGACCTCGAAGGTGCCGGTCTTCTTGCCGACCGTCATCTTCTCCTTCTTGGTCCAGACCGTCTGGGAGAGATATTCGAGATTGACCTGGTGGCAGATGCCGGTGCCGGGCGGCACGACGGAGAAGTTCGAGAACGCCTTCTGGCCCCATTTCAGGAACTCGTAGCGCTCCTGGTTCTGCTTGTATTCCTCGGTGACGTTCTTGCCGAAGGCCTTGTTGTCACCGAAGAAGTTCACGATCACGGAGTGGTCGATGACGAGGTCGACCGGCACCAGCGGATTGATCTTCTCGGCATCGCCGCCGAGCTTCTGCATCGCGTTGCGCATCGCGGCGAGATCGACCACGGCGGGCACGCCGGTGAAGTCCTGCATCAGCACGCGCGCCGGGCGGAAGGCGATCTCATGCTCCAGCGACTTCTTGCGCAGCCACTTCGACACCGCGACGATGTCTGCCTTCTTGACCGAGCGGCCGTCCTCGTTGCGGAGCAGGTTCTCGAGCAGGACCTTCATCGAATAGGGGAGTTTCGAAATTCCCTTCAGACCATTCTTCTCGGCCGTGGGCAGGCTGTAATAGACATAGGTCTTGGCGCCGACCTTGAGGGTCTTTTTGCATTTGAAGCTGTCGAGCGAGGTCATGTAGGAAATCCCAATTGTCAGTTATACCCGGCAGGGTATTTTAACACCGTCAGCGTAGGCAGGCTGAGTCGCTTGCAGGGGCAGGTTGAGTTGCTGCATCAAGTAGTTCCGGGCTTATAGAAGCTTTCTAACCGCGCCGCCACAGCCACAAACGTGCCGCGGCAATCCGCGAGCCAAAAATTCCCATACGCTACCCCAAGTTTTCCTGAGGCCTGACGTTGAGCGGGTTGGTACGAGGCGAGATGCAGCTTTCCGGACATGGGGTCACATGCGTGCGGGGCGGCCGCGAGGTGTTTGCGGGGCTCGATTTCGGGGCCGGCTCCGGCGAAGCCGTGGCGGTCGTCGGCCGCAACGGATCGGGCAAGACCTCGCTGCTGCGGCTGATCGCGGGCCTGCTCATTCCGGCGGGCGGCACGATCACGCTGGACGGAGGCGATTCCGAGCTGACATTGCCGGAGCAATGCCACTATCTCGGCCATCGCGACGCACTGAAGCCCGCCCTGAGCGTGGCGGAGAATCTGACGTTCTGGGCCGATTTTCTCGGCGGCGAGCGTTTTGACGCCGGCAAGAGCCTCATCACCGTCGGGCTCGACCATGCCGCCGATCTGCCCGCCGCCTTCCTGTCCGCCGGCCAGCGCCGCCGGCTCTCGCTGGCCCGCCTGCTGACCGTCCGCCGACCGGTCTGGCTATTGGACGAGCCGACCACGGCGCTGGACGTCGCGGGACAGGACATGTTCTCCGGATTGATGCGCGAGCACTTGGCGCGCGGCGGCCTGATCGTCGCCGCCACCCACGCCCCGCTCGGGATCGATTCGCGGGAGCTGCGGATCGGGGGGACGGCATGATTCCCGTTGACCCTCAGTTTTCCAAGCGGCGGGGTGCCGCTCTCTCCGTTCCCTCCCCCCTTGTGGGGGAGGGTCAGGGAGGGGGGTGCCACACGGCGCGCTCTCTCGGAGCTGGCGGTCGGCAGGCGGGCGCTCTGTTGCTCGCGGCCCGCACCCAAGAACCATCTTCACCGGGGCTACCCCCCTCCCCCGCCCTCCCCCACAAGGGGGGAGGGAGCGCAGCTCGCCCGGGGCAACCGGCCGACGTTGCCTCCTCACCTCTGGGAGCAGTGGCATGACCGCCCTGTCTGCCCTCATTCGCCGGGACATCAGGATCGCGCTCCGCGTCGGCGGCGGGGCGTTGATTGGCGTGCTGTTCTTCCTGACCGTGGTGGTGCTGATGCCGTTTGCGGTGGGGCCGGATCTGGCGCTGCTGTCGCGGCTCGGGCCGGCGATCCTGTGGCTGGGGGCGCTGCTGGCGAGCCTGCTCACCCTGGACCGGCTGTTCATGGCCGACCATGAGGACGGTTCGCTCGACCTGATCACGATGAGCCGGACCCCGCTGGAACTCGCCTGCGCGGCGAAGGCGCTGGCGCATTGGCTGGCCGCCGGCCTGCCGCTGATCGTCGCAACCCCCGTGCTCGGCCTGCTGCTCAACCTCGACATGGTCGCGACCGGCGCGGTGGCGCTGACGCTGCTCGCCGGCACCCCGGCCCTGACGTTCACCGGCATGATCGGTGCGGCGCTGGCGGTGACGCTACATCGTGGCGGATTATTGATGGCGGTCCTGGTGCTGCCGCTGTCCATCCCGGTGCTGATTTTCGGGGTCGCGGCCTCGCAGGCGGCGATCGTCGGCCCCATGACGTTCGGCGCGCCGTTCTCGATCCTGTGCGCGCTGTCACTGGTCAGCCTCGTGATCGGCCCCTTCGCGGCTGCGGCGAGCCTGAAGCATGGGCTGGATTGAGATGGACTGGACTGACCTTGACCCCGATCAACTTTCGCTGCGGACTTTCGTGCTGATTGCGTGAGCGCTTACCTGTGATTATCAGGATACCATGACGCTGATCGACCTCGCCAACCCCACACGGTTCCTCGCGCTGACGGGGCGGCTCTTGCCGTGGCTTGCGGCTGCGACAATCATTCTGCTCACGATCGGACTCTATCAGTCTGCCACCGCGCCCGATGACTATCAGCAGGGCGCGACGGTTAAGATCATGTTCATCCACGTGCCCAATGCCTGGCTGTCGATGTTCGTGTGGGGCGTGATGAGCATCGCCTCGCTGGGCACGCTGGTGTGGCGGCATCCGCTCGCCGACGTCGCCGCCAAAGCGGCTGCTCCCATCGGGGCCGCCTTCACCTTCCTCGCGCTGCTGACGGGCTCGCTGTGGGGCCGGCCGATGTGGGGCACCTATTGGGAATGGGACGCGCGGCTGACCTCGGTGCTGATCCTGTTCCTGATGTATCTCGGCCTGATGGCACTGTGGCGCGCGGTCGACGAGCCCTCCCGCGCGGCGCGCGCCGCCGCCGTGCTGACGCTGGTCGGCGCGCTCAACCTGCCCATCATCAAGTTCTCGGTCGACTGGTGGAACACGCTGCACCAGCCGGCCTCGGTGATGCGGATGGGCGGCTCGTCGCTGGACAGATCCTTTTTGATTCCGTTGCTGGTGATGGCGGTCGGGTTCACCCTGCTGTTCGTCACGCTGCATCTGGCTGCGATGCGCAACGAGATTTTGCGCCGGCGCGTGCGGTCTTTGCAGATGATGCAGGCGAGCCGTGTGGCGTTTTCAGAAGTCGGCACCGGCTCGCATGAAGGCAGCACGTCAAAAGAAGCTGGGGCTGCATGATCATGTCGCTCGGTCCCTACGCGTCTTTCATCGTGACATCCTATGCCGCGGCCGCCCTCGTGGTCGTGATCCTGATCGGCTGGATCGTGCTCGATTATCGTAGCCAGACACAGCGCCTGCGCGAGCTCGAGCGCAGCGGCGTGACCCGCCGCTCCGGCCGTAGCGCGACGGATCGGCCATGAGAGATCGAGCATGAGAGATCAATCATGAGCGAGCAATCGACGTCCGCTCCGCCGCAGCGCCGCACCTTCCTGATGGTGCTGCCGCTGATCGCCTTCATCGGCCTGGCGCTGCTGTTCTGGTTCCGGCTCGGCAGCGGCGATCCCTCGCGAATTCCTTCCGCGCTGATCGGACGTCCCGCGCCGCAGACCATGCTGCCGCCGCTCGAGGGATTGCAGGCTGACAACGCGCAGATCCCCGGCCTTGATCCCGCTGCGTTCAAGGGCAAGGTCAGCCTCGTCAATGTCTGGGCGTCCTGGTGCGTGCCGTGCCACGACGAGGCGCCGCTGCTGACCGAATTGGCAAAAGACAAGCGCTTCCAGCTCGTCGGCATCAACTACAAAGATGCCGCCGACAATGCGCGGCGCTTCCTCGGGCGCTACGGCAACCCGTTCGGCCACGTCGGCGTCGATGCCAACGGCCGCGCCTCGATCGAATGGGGCGTCTATGGCGTGCCGGAAACCTTTGTCGTCGGTCGCGAAGGCACCATCGTCTACAAGCTGGTCGGGCCGATCACGCCGGACAATCTGCGGACGGTGTTGCTGCCGCAGATGGAGAAGGCGTTGAGATAGCCGCCGTCATTGCGAGGAGCTCTTGCGACGAAGCAAGCCAGCATCCCTCCGCGGAGACATTCTGGATTGCTTCGCTTCGCTCGCAATGACGAGTTGAAAGAGCTCAGCCCTTCCTCACATCCCCCGCCTCGGCCTCGCTCGCTTCCAGCGACGCCGGCTCGAGGTGATAGCGCTTGGTCAGCGGCATCTGGGCGATGGCGAAGATCATGGTGATCGGCGTGACGCCGAACACCTTGAAGTTGACCCAGAAGTCGGTGCTCTGGGTGCGCCAGACGATCTCGTTCAACACCGCCATGCCGGCGAAGAACAGCGCCCAGCGTAGCGTGAGGATGCGCCAGCCCTGCGGCGTCAAATTGAACATCTGGTCGAACATCACGGCGATGAAGGAGCGGCCGAACAACAGGCCGCCGCCGAGGATCGCGGCGAACAAAGCGTAGATGATGGTCGGCTTGAGCTTGATGAAGGTCTCGTCGTGCAGCACCAGGGTCAGCGTGCCGAACACCAGCACGATGACGCCTGTCACGATCGCCATGATCGGGATGTGCCGCGTCACCACATAGGAGGCGATCATCGCCGCGACGATCGCGACCATGAAAGCGCCGGTCGCGGCGAACAGATTGAACTTCGCATTGACGAAGAAGAACACGAGCAGCGGACCGAGCTCGGTCGCAAGCTTGAACAGCGGGTGCGGCTGGGTCTTGTCCATTCTTCAGCTTTCGATTCCGGCAATCGCGCGAGCGAAATCGCGCGCGGTGAACGGCGCGAGATCGTCGACGCCTTCGCCGACGCCGATGAAATGCACCGGCAGTTTGAATTTCTCCGCGAGCGCCACCAGAATGCCGCCGCGGGCGGTGCCGTCGAGCTTCGTCATCACGAGGCCGGTGACCCCGGCGGTGCGATGGAAGGCCTCGACCTGCGACAGCGCGTTCTGGCCCACGGTGGCGTCGAGCACCAGCAGCACCGCATGCGGCGCAGTCGCGTCCACCTTGCGGATGACGCGCACGACCTTTTCGAGCTCGTTCATCAGCTCGGCCTTGTTCTGAAGCCGCCCGGCGGTGTCGATCAGGAGCACGTCGATGGCCTGCTCCTTCGCCGCCGTCAGCGCGTTGAAGGCGAGGCTCGCCGAATCCGAGCCTTGCGCACCTGATATGACGGGCGTCTTCGTGCGTTCGCCCCAGACCTTGAGCTGCTCGATCGCCGCTGCGCGAAACGTGTCGCCGGCGGCCAGCATCACCTTGCGGCCTTCGGACGCGAATTTTTGCGAGAGTTTCCCGATGGTCGTGGTCTTGCCGGAGCCGTTGACGCCGACCACGAGGATGACGAAGGGCTTCTTGCCGGCGTCGATCTCGAGCGGTTTTGCCACCGCTGCCAGCACCTTCTCGACTTCGGTCGCGACGACGTCCTTGACCTCGTCCGCCGAGATCGCCTTGTCGTAGCGTCCCGTGCCGACCGCATCCGCGATCCGCACCGCGACCGAGGTGCCGAGATCGGCGCGCAGCAGCACGTCCTCGATGTCGTCGAGCATGGCGCGATCGAGCTTGCGCTTGGTGACGAGGTCGGCGACCGCGGTCCCGAGCGAGGACGAGGTGCGCTTCAGCCCGTCGGACAGGCGGCGCCACCAGCTCAGCTTGGGGGTCTCGGGGGTGGTATCGTTCATGGTGGCGGTGTGTTAGCCGTTCCGGCTCGCAAACGAAAGTCTTGACCGAAAGTCTCGCCGATAACGAAAGTCTTGCAATTGCTCGATGTTCCCGAATTGACGGCCGAGGAAATCCTGGCGCGCGTGCTCCATCGCGACGGGCTGATGCTGGTCATCGACAAGCCGGCCGGCCTGCCGGTGCATCGCGGACCCAAGGGCGGCGCCAATCTGGAAACGTCCTTCGATGCGCTTCGTTTCGGCCTGCCGCGGCCGCCGGTGCTGGCCCACCGGCTGGACAAGGACACCTCCGGTTGCCTCGTGCTCGGCCGCCATCGCAAGGCGACGGCCTCGCTCGGCCTGCTGTTCAAGCATGGCAAGATCGGCAAGACCTACTGGACCATCGTCGAGGGCGGCCCCACCGAGAACGAAGGCACCATCGACATGCCGCTCGGGCGGCTGAACGCCGAGCGCGGCTGGTGGCAGAAGCCCGATCCCGAGGGCCAGAAGGCCATCACCAACTGGAAGGTGATGGGCCGGGGCGACGGCCTGACCTGGCTCGCCATGGAACCGGTGACCGGGCGGACCCATCAACTGCGGGTGCATTCGTCCGCGACCGGCTGGCCGATCTTCGGCGATAACATTTACGGCAACGGCCCGCGCTTCGGCGAGCCGAAGCTGCACCTGCATTCCCGCGAGATCGTGGTGCCGATCTCCCGCAACAAGGAGCCGGTTCGCGTGATGGCGCCTGCCCCGCCCCACATGCACGAGCGGCTCCGCGCCTGCGGGTGGAACGGGGAGTAGCCCAACTGCTCGCTCCTCATGGTGAGGAGGCCGCGCATCGCTCCCTATAGTTTACGAAACGTTCAGTGCTCGTCTCTAATGATAGCGGTTGCTTAGAACAAGCTTCCGTCAATCTGCTCAGGACGAGCTGCGCGTCATGTCCACGGCCGAGTTATCGATCATCGACGAGGTCGAGTCCGCGCTTCGGACTGGCTCCGCGGAAAAGGGCTTGGCAACCGCCCGCCGCGTCACCGACCTGTTCCTGTCCTCCGCCGGCAGTTTCGATGACGAGCAGATCGCACTGTTTGACGATGTGCTGGATCGCCTGATCGGCACCATCGAGCTCCGGGCCATCGCCGACATGGGCGCGCGCGTAGCGCTCGCCGAGATCAGCGCGCAGCTCGCGCCGATCGCGCAGGCGCCGCCATCGGTCATTCGCCGCCTCGCTAACAATGACGAAATCCGCATCGCCGGTCCCGTGCTGCAGGAATCCGCGCGCCTCGATGACGGCGCGCTGGTGCAGATCGCATCCAGCAAGGGCGAGCCGCATCTGCTCGCGGTCGCCGGGCGCTGGTGGCTGAAGGAGATCGTCACCGATGCATTGCTGGCGCGGCGCTATCCCAGCGTCAGCCGCCGGCTCGCCGCCAATCCCGGCGCGCGCGTGTCCGGAAACGGATTTGCCGTCATCGTCGGACAGGCCGAGGCCGATCCCGAGCTCGCGGTCAGCGTCGGCGTCCGCGTCGATCTGCCGTCAGACCTGCGCCGTCAATTGCTGCGCTCGGCGAGCGATGCCGTGCGGACCCGGCTGTTGTCGCGCGCTCCGCCGCATCTGTTCGAGGAGATCCAGACCGCGATCGCCGCCGTCACCGTCGGTGTCGGGCGCGAGATGTCGGGGGTCCGCGATTTCGAAGGTGCCAAGCGCGCCGTCGCAGGCCTGAAGGCGGCCGGCCAGCTCAGCGAAGCAACGCTGCTCGGCTTCGCCACGCAACGGCGTTATGAAGAAGCGGTGGCCGCATTGGCCGCATTGTCGGGATCGACCGTCGAAGTGATCCGCCCGCTGATGCAAAGCCTGCGCGAGGACGGCCTGCTGGTGCCGTGCAAGGCGGCGCAGCTCAGCTGGGAAACCACCGCCGCCGTGCTTCAGAGCCGCTTTGCGAGCGGCGCGATGAAGCCGGCCGATATCGCAAGGGCGCAAAGCCATTACGCGCGCATGACCCCAGAGAATGCGCGGCGGACGCTGCGGTTCTGGCAGGTGCGGGCGTTGTAGTTTTTCCCTCTCCCCTTGTGGGAGAGGGTGGCTCGCCGCGCAGCGGCGAGACGGGTGAGGGGTCTCTCTCCGCGAGTCCACATTGAGTTGAGTACGCGGAAGCAACCCCTCATCCGGCGCTTCGCGCCACCTTCTCCCACAAGGGGAGAAGGGAAGGAACCGTCACACCGTCAGCCGCGCGCCATCACGACCGGCGATCCGCAGCGGCACCACACTGCCGATACGCTCGCCCGCGATCGCCACCGGCAGATAATGCTCCGTGCGTCCCTGCTCCTCGCTCTCGATCAGCACCTCGCGCGTGGCGCCGATCTCGGCTTGCAGCCGCCGCAGAAGCGCGGCCTCACCGGCCGAGCGCAGCCGCTTCGCCCGCTCCTTGATTGCGCCGCCCGCCACCTGCGGCATCCGCGCGGCCGGTGTGCCGGGACGCGGCGAATAGGGGAAGACGTGGAGGAATGTCAGGCCGCATTCTTCGATCAGGTCGAGCGAGCGCGAGAACATCTCCTCGGTCTCGGTCGGAAAGCCCGCAATGATGTCGGCACCCAGCGCGATATCCGGGCGCAGGCGACGGACCTGGTCGCAGAACGCGATGGTGTCGCCGCGCGTATGCCGCCGCTTCATGCGCTTCAAGATCATGTCGTCACCGGACTGCAGCGACAGGTGCAGATGTGGCATCAGCCGCGAATCCTCAGCGATGGCATCCAACAGATCGCTGTCTGCCTCGATCGAATCGATCGAGGAGATGCGCAGGCGCCTGAGCTCCGGCACATGCCGCAAAATCTGCTTCGTCAGCAGGCCGAGTTTCGGCGCGCCCGGCAGGTCGGCGCCGTAACTGGTGAGGTCGACGCCGGTCAACACGATCTCGGCATGGCCGCGTTCGACCAATGCCCGGACCTGATCGACCACCGCGCCCATCGGCACCGAGCGCGAATTGCCGCGCCCGAACGGAATGATGCAGAAAGTGCAGCGATGGTCGCAGCCGTTCTGCACCTGCACGAACACGCGCGGCAGGCCGCTCGCAAAGCCGTCGATGAGATGCGGCGCCATCTCCTTCACCGCCATGATGTCGCTGACGGCGATTTTTTCGCACGCACCGAGATCAAACGCCGCACGCGCCTCGCGCCATGCGGACGACCGCATCTTGTCGTCATTGCCGACGACGCGATCGACCTCGGGCATCCCGGCGAACATTCCGCTTTGCGTCTGCGCCGCGCAGCCGGTGACGACGATGCGCGCTGCCGGCCGCTCGCGCTTCAATTTGCGGATCGACTGGCGCGCCTGCGCCACCGCCTCATTGGTGACGGCGCAGCTGTTGATGACGATGGTGTCGGAGAGCCCCGCGCCCTCGGCCTCGCGGCGGATCACCTCGGCCTCGAAAGCGTTGAGGCGGCAGCCGAAGGTGACGATGTCGACGCTCATCAGCCGACCGGCGCGAACAGCGCCGGATCGAAACGGCCTTCATATTCGAAGGTCGCCGTGCCCGTCATCAGCACGTGATCGTCGCGCTCGCGCCATTCGATCCCGAGCTTGCCGCCGGGCAGCGCGATCTCGACATTGCGCTCGGCGCGCTTCAGCCGCGCCGCCGCGACCGCCGTGGCACATGCGGCCGACCCGCAAGCCCTGGTCAGGCCGGCGCCGCGCTCCCAGGTGCGGATCGTGATGTGCTGGGGATCGACGATATGGGCGAGCGTGATGTTGGCGCGCTCCGGGAAGATCGGATGGTTTTCCAGCAGCGGACCGAAACGCTCGAGGTCGTAGGCGTTGACGTCATCGACCCAGAAGATCGCATGCGGATTACCCATGCTGACCACCGAGGGCGAATGCAGGATCGGATTGTCGATCGGGCCGATCTGCAATTCGATGTAGCGGGTGTCGCGGAATTCCTGGTCGAGCGGAATGTCCTGCCAGCCGAATTTTGGCGCGCCCATGTCCACCGTATAAAGCTCCGGCGCCGGACCCTGCCAGGCATTGAGCAGGCCCGCGGCCGTCTCGAACGTCGCATTGGTCTGGCCGGTCTTCTCGAAGATGCGGCGCACCACGCAGCGCATGCCGTTGCCGCAGGCACCTGCCTCGGAGCCGTCACTGTTGTAGATGCTGATGAAGGCTTCGGTGCCGTCGAAGCGCGGCTTCTGCAGCACCATGAGCTGGTCGTAGGCCACGCCGCCTCGCGCCGATGCCACCGCGCGGGCATCGGCCGCGGTGACCTTTGAGGTGGAATCGCGCATGTCGACGACGACGATCTCGTTGCCGATGCCGTTCATCTTGGCAAATGCGTGGTTGGCCAGCGCGCTCATGAAAATTCCCGAATTTCGCCTGCCTTATATGGCGATCCTTGGCCCTCTTGGCCAGTGATTTGCCGCCGAGAGCCAGGACGCTGCCATGACGCATCTGTCATGGGACGAATTCGGCGCTCGCGTGTTAGAACGGCGCAATTCGCGCAAACCGGGACATGCGGCCGGGTTAAGGCCTCGGAGACGTAAGGCCTTGGCGGATAAGCTATTGGGGAGAATAAAAATGTTCAGGTTTCGTCGTCTCGCTTTGGCCGCGCTGATTCCGGCAGCGGCCTTGTCGTTTGGTCTGTCGGCCACGCTGGCCCAGACGCCGAGCCCGGCGCCGGCCACATCAGCGAGCCCCTCGCCGAGCCCGTCGGCTTCGCCCTCCCCGGCCGCGAGCGCTGCACCCGCGGCCACGCCCTCGCCGGCGGCCAGCGCCTCGCCAAGCCCTTCAATGTCGCCTGCAACGTCCCCTGTAACCTCGCCCTCGCCCGCCGCCAGTGCCTCACCGAGCCCCGCCGCCCCGCCGCCCGCTGCGGCCGCAACCCCGGCTCCCGTGCAGACCGCCGATCCCTTCGGCCAGGAGACCACGCTCGAGCCCAAGAAGGTCGTGATGGTCAAGGGCACTGCCAATTGGGACTCGGCCTTCGACACGCTGATCGACGCCTTCAAGGCGCTGAACACACTGCTGGACAAGCAGGGCATCAAGCACGCCGGCAATTCGATGATCGTCTACACTTCGACCGACGACACCGGCTTCACCTTCCTTGCCGAGATCCCGGTCGAGCAGGACCCGAAGAACCTGCCCAAGGACATGAGCGTCGGCAAATCGCCGGAGGGCAAGGCGCTGAAATTCGTCCATCGCGGCTCCTACGACAACATGGACAACACCTACGAGGCGATCACCAACCACCTCGACGACAAGAAGCTGGAAGCCAAGGACACCTTCATCGAGGAATACCTCACCGATCCCCTGAAGACGGCCGAGGACAAGCTCGTGATCAATGTATTCGTGCCGCTGAAGTGAGACCTATGAAAAAGCCTGCCATCCTTTTGACCTCCCTTGTCACGTCCTTTGCCGCCGCGCTGCTGGCAACGCCTGCGCTTGCCGACGATTTTCCGTCCGCGATTTCGGTGAGCGGCGAAGCCACGATCTCCGCCGCGCCTGATCTGGCGCAGATCGACGCCGGCGTCGCCAACGACGCCAAGTCTGCGAAGGAAGCGTCCGACGCCAACAACGCCGCGATGGGCAAGGTGCTGCTGGCGCTGAAGGGGGCAGGCATTGACGAGAAGGATTACCAGACCTCGCGGCTGTCGCTGCAGCCGCAATACGGCCAGAACAAATCCACCGGTGCCTCACCCGTGGTCGGTTTCCGCGCCTCTAACCGCGTCACCGTGAAGATCCGCGACGTGACCAAGGTCGCCGCCATCATCGACACGCTGGTCGGCGCCGGCGCCAACGATATCGGCAACATCTCCTTCGAGGTGACGCAGGCCTCGAAACTGCTCGACGATGCCCGCGAGAAGGCTGTCGCAGACGCCCGCCGCAAAGCGGAGATCTACGCCAAGGCCACCGGCGTCACGCTCGGCGCGCCGCTCAGCGTGTCCGAAGGCGGCGCCCCAATGCCGCTGTTCAAGGGACGCATGGCCGCAGCGCCGATGGCCGCAGGCGGCGCGGCCGTTGCGCCCGGCGAGGAAACGCTGGCGGTGACGGTGAATGTGAGCTGGGCGATCAAGCAGGGGCAGTAGGCCGTAAGAGGCACACTGCCGCCCACAACAACGGTGTCGTCCCGGCGCAGGCCGGGACCCATAACCACAGGGAGTGGTTGTGACGCGACACAGGTAACTCCGAATATTCGCGAAACTTCTCCCTGTGGCTATGGGTCCCGGATCTGCGCTCCGCTTGTCCGGGACGACAGCGGAGATAAATCGCACGGGCGAGTCAAACCTCCACCACCTGCCCAGGCTTCATCGCCACAAATTTATCCTGCGGCACCTTCGCGGCATCGAGCGCCTCGACCAGCGCCTTCGCCGGCGCATCGATTGCCTCATCGGTCAGCTGAAACGTGCCGTGGTGATGCCCGAGTGCGGCTTGCGCGCCGCAATCCGCGAGCGCCTTCACCGCGTCTTCCGGGTTCATGTGCTGGTCGCGCATGAACCAGCGCGGCTCGTAGGCGCCGATCGGGAGGATCGCCAGGCGTAGCGGCCCGTGCTTCTCGGCGACGCGGCGGAAATGCCCGCCATCGCCATAGCCGGAATCGCAGACGACGTAGATTTTCCCCGCAGGCGTCTCCAGCACGAAACTCGCCCACAGCGCCTTGTTGCGATCGAACATGCCGCGCGCCGACCAGTGCCGGGTCGGCACCAGCGTCACGGCGATGCCGCCGCCGAGCTCGACGCGGTCGTGCCAGTCGAACGCTTCCACCTTGATCGTCGCATCGGTGCTGCGCATCGTGACGTCATTGCCGAGCGGGGTCACCACACGCGGCGCGAAATTCTTGGCGAGCCGCGACAGCGTCGCCATGTCGAGATGATCGTAATGGCCGTGCGAGACCAGCACGATATCGATCTTCGGCAGCTTGTCGAAGGCGATGCCGGGATCGTTGTGCCGTTTCGGCCCGGCGAAGCTGACGGGCGAGACCCGCGTCGACCAGACGGGATCGACGAGGATGTTGAGGCCGCCGGTCTGGATCAGCCAGCTGGCGTGGCCGACGAAAGAGAGCCGCACCTTGTCGCCGTCGACGCGGTCCGGCGGGGTGTCGGCATGGGGGCTCGGCGCCCAATCCGGCCAGCTCGCGCGCTGCCGCTTGCCGCCGAATTGCCAGCGCAGGACCTCCCGAAGCGATTTCGGCGGCACGCCGTCCGGATCGAAGAAGTTCAGGCCGTCGAAATGGTCGGAGACCGGGCCGTCATAGGTTTTCATGCGGGACATCCAAAGGGAGGGCACGCCGACCAATGCGCCGGCACCGGCGAGCATTCCGAAAAGGCGGCGGCGGGTGATCGGCACGGATCTGGCTTCAGGGATGGTCGGAGGGGCAGGACATCACCGCTATATGGGCGGGGTCTGCGGAAAAGGAACCCGCCGCCGGAAAGTTCATCTTTTCAAGGCTTTGCCTTCCAAAGCAGCCCCGGCCACCCTAACTTTCCTTGACTTTCGGGCGGCAGCGGCGTTTAACCCGGCCACTTTCTCGGAAAGGCTTTCTTTTCGACCCGCCCACTGGCCCCAGAGGCCAGAGGCCAACGCCCGACAGCGCGATGCGCCCTCGGGCGTAAAGGTGTTTGGAAGATCGCTTGCCCAAGTGAGTGGTCATCCCCCGCGCCTTCGCGGGGCATGACAGCGGTGAGTAACGGAGTGCTCCTCCCATCGGGAGGACAGCAATAGGACAACGGCATTGTTCGACAATCTGTCGGAACGGCTTGGCGGCATTCTCGATCGTCTGACGGGGCGCGGTGCGCTGACCGAAAAGGACGTCGACGCCGCCATGCGCGAGGTACGCCGCGCGCTGCTGGAAGCCGACGTCGCTCTCGAAGTGGTGCGCAGCTTCACCGAGCGGGTCCGCGAGCAGGCCATCGGCGCCACCGTCGTCAAGTCGGTGACGCCAGGCCAGATGGTGGTCAAGATCGTCCATGACGAGCTGATCAACACGCTCGGCGCCGAAAGCCAGACCATCGACATCAATTCCGTGCCGCCGGTGCCGATCATGATGGTCGGCCTGCAAGGCTCCGGCAAGACCACCACCACCGCAAAGCTCGCCCGTCGCATGGTCCAGCGCGACAAGCGCAAGGTGCTGATGGCCTCGCTCGACATCTACCGTCCCGCGGCGATGGAGCAGCTGGCCGTCCTGGGCCGCGATCTCGACATTCCGACGCTGCCGATCGTCGCCGGACAGCTGCCGGCGCAGATCGCGAAGCGCGCGCTGGAGGCCGGCAAGCTCGGCGGCTACGACGTCGTGCTGCTCGACACCGCCGGCCGCACCACGCTCGACGAAGAGATGATGGCGGAAGCGGCGGCGATCAAAGCCGCCGCCAATCCGCATGAAGTGCTGCTGGTGGCGGACAGCCTCACCGGCCAGGACGCCGTCAATCTCGCCCGCGCCTTCGACGAGCGCGTCGGCCTGACCGGCATCGTGCTGACTCGCGTGGACGGCGACGGCCGCGGCGGCGCTGCGCTGTCGATGCGCGCGGTGACCGGCAAGCCGATCAAGCTGCTCGGCACCGGTGAAAAGACCGATGCGCTGGAGGATTTCCATCCCGACCGTATCGCCGGCCGCATTCTCGGCATGGGCGACGTGGTGTCGCTGGTCGAACGCGCTGCCGCCAACATCGATGCCGAAAAGGCCGCGCGCACCGCCGAGCGGATGCGCAAGGGTCAGTTCGACCTCAACGACATGCGCGAGCAGCTGTCGCAGATGGCCAATATGGGCGGCATCAGCGGCCTGATGGGCATGATGCCCGGCATCGCCAAGATGAAGAACCAGATCGCGGCCGCCGGCATCGACGACAAGATCTTGAAGCGCCAGGTCGCGGTGATCGATTCCATGACGCGCGACGAGCGCCGTCATCCCGATTTGCTCAAGGCCAGCCGCAAGAAGCGCATCGCCGCGGGTTCCGGCCAGAGCGTCGAGCAGGTCAACAAGCTGCTGAAGATGCACCGGAACATGGCCGACATGATGAAGGCCATGGGCTCCGGCAAGCGCGGTCCGCTCGCGGGCATCGCGCAGGCGATGGGCTTTGGCGGCGGCATGAAGCCGCCTTCGCCGGAAGAGATGAAGGCGCTGCAGGAAAAGATGCAGGGCGGCGGCGGACAAGGTCTGCCCAGCCTGCCGAAGGATTTGCCGCCCGGGCTGCGCCAGGGTCTGCCGAACGTTCCAGGCCTGACCGGACTGAGCGGCAAGCCGATGCTGCCGGGCCTCGGCGGTTTCCCGGGCAAGAAGAAATGAGGAATTCGTCGCGGGAGATCGCAACGGTCTCGCGCAACGCGGAATACCAATCAACCGAACAAAACGTACTTTGAAGGAGAACTTAGATGTCCGTCGTTATCCGTCTCGCCCGTGCAGGCACCAAGAAGCGCCCCGTCTATCACGTCGTCGTCGCCGATTCGCGCTTTCCCCGCGATGGCCGCTTCATCGAGCGTCTCGGCTATTTCAACCCGTTGCTGCCGAAGGACAACGAGACCCGGCTGAAGCTCGACATGGACAAGGTGAAGGCCTGGCTCGCCAAGGGCGCGCAGCCGTCGGACCGTGTGTCGCGCTTCCTCGACGCCGCCGGCGTCAAGAAGCGCGAAGCGCGCAGCAATCCGGAAAAGGCCGTGCCGCGCAAGGAGCGTAAGGCGCAGGCCGAAGCCGCCGCGAAGGGTTAAGGCGAGATCATGCCGGCGCTGGTCTGCGTCGCGCGGATCGGCGCCGCGCATGGTGTGCGCGGCGCGGTCAAACTGTGGACCTTCACGGAAGATCCCTTTGCCGTGCGGAGCTACGGTCTGCTCTCGTCCAAGGACGGCAAGCGTCAGTTCGAGGTCGCAACGGCGCGCACGGCCAAAGATCATCTGGTTGCGACGTTCAAGGGCGTCACGACCCGCGATGAGGCCGAGCGCCTCAACGGCATCGAGCTCTACGTCGCGCGCGAAAAGCTGCCGGCGACGGACGAGGGCGAATATTACCACACCGATCTGATCGGGCTCGCCGCCGTCACCACGACGGGCGACGCGCTCGGCCGCGTGCTCGCGATCCACAATTTCGGCGCCGGCGACATCATCGAGATCGCGCCGCCCGCAGGCACGACGATGCTGCTGCCGTTTACGGACGCAGTGGTGCCGGAGGTCGACATCGCCGGCGGCCGCGTCGTGATCGCGCTGCCGCAGGAGATCGCGGGTGACGACGGCGATGACGAAGAGGAGGATTCCTCCCCGAGTCGTCCCGGCCTAGTGCGCAACTTGCGCACGGGGGGCCGGGACCCATAACCACAGGCCAGAATTTTGGCTAAGCTGATCGCTCCAGCCGTCGCAAAACGAAGCGCGGTGGTTATGGGTCCCGGGTCTGCGCTCCGCTTGTCCGGGACGACAATAATTGAGATCCGATGACCACCTCCTCACCCTGGCGCGCGACGGTGCTGACGCTGTTTCCGGAGATGTTTCCGGGGCCGCTCGGCGTGAGCTTGGCCGGCCGGGCGCTGACTAGTGGGCTCTGGAAGCTGGAGGCGCGGGACATCCGGGCCTCGGCCACCGACCGCCACCGCAGCGTCGACGACACCCCGGCCGGCGGCGGGCCGGGCATGGTGCTTCGGGCCGATGTTTTGGCGGCGGCCATTGATGCCGTCGGGATCGGCCCGGACCGGCCGAAACTGCTGATGAGCCCGAGGGGTCGGCCATTGACCCAGGCTCGGGTTCTCGAACTCGCCAAGGGCCCGGGTCCCCTGATCGTCTGCGGGCGGTTCGAGGGGGTGGACCAGCGCGTGATCGACGGGCGGGGCCTGGAAGAGGTCTCGATCGGGGATTACGTGCTGTCCGGGGGCGAGATCGCGGCCCTGGCCCTGATCGACGCCTGCGTCCGGCTGCTGCCGGGCGTGATGGGCAAGGAAGCCTCGGGAACCGAGGAGAGTTTTTCGGACGGTCTGCTCGAATACCCCCAATACACCCGGCCGCAGCTGTTCGAGGGAACCCCGATCCCGGAGATCCTGACCTCCGGTGACCATGCCAAGGTCGCCAGCTGGCGGCGGGCGGAATCCGAGGCCCTGACGGCGGCCCGCCGACCGGATTTGTGGGCCCAAATCCCGAGCAAAGCCCCGAATCGGCCCGGACGCCAAAAAACGCCAAAAAACAAGACAGACGGGTGACAAACGCTCCGGCTTGCCTTATAGCAGCGGCCACATCCGCAATGGCTGGATAAACGAATTTCGCGCAGCCCCCGTTTTCCAAGGCTGGGCGCGCCGATGGAGATTTACCCATGAACCTGATCCAACAGCTCGAAAAAGAGCAATTCGACAAGCTCTCCGCCAACAAGGAGATTCCGGAATTCGGCCCCGGCGACACCGTGATCGTCAACGTGAAGGTCGTCGAAGGCGACCGCACCCGCGTGCAGGCCTATGAAGGCGTTTGCATCGGCCGTTCCGGCGGCGGTCTCAACGAGAGCTTCACGGTGCGCAAGATTTCGTACGGCGAAGGCGTGGAGCGCGTGTTCCCGGTGATGTCGCCGATGATCGACTCGATCAAGGTGGTGCGCCGCGGCAAGGTGCGTCGCGCCAAGCTCTATTACCTCCGCAACCTTCGCGGCAAGTCGGCCCGCATCGTCGAGAAGAAGCAGGACCGCCCGGCTGCTGCCGTCAACGAGTAAGCTCCGCTTACAGACGAGTTTTAGAAAGCGCGGGGCCAAACCCCGCGCTTTTTTGTTGCGTCAGCCGTGCGCGTCAAAGCCCTCGCGATTCCAATTCGGCCTGCTATATATTCTTGGAATGTTTCCAGATTTGACCAGCCTCTCACCCGTCAAGCGCGTCGTCATCGACGATCGCTCGCGGCTGCCCGGCCGGTTCTTCGGACGCTTCGCGACCTCGGCAACGTCAGAGCTTACGCGCGCAGCCTAAAAGCTGCGCTGACGATTTTGTTGCCCCGCGCGCCAGCCGCGCAACCCGCTCTACACAACATTCCTGGAGCTGACGCTCATGTCCAAGCCGACCACATTGTACGACAAGATCTGGAACGACCATCTGGTGCACGAAGCCGAGGACGGCACCTGCCTGCTCTATATCGATCGCCATCTGGTGCACGAGGTCACTT
Source organism: Bradyrhizobium sp. Kon69 (assembly GCF_055807515.1). NCBI lineage: Bacteria > Pseudomonadati > Pseudomonadota > Alphaproteobacteria > Hyphomicrobiales > Nitrobacteraceae > Bradyrhizobium > Bradyrhizobium sp. Kon69. The sequence goes on from NZ_JBVVOS010000010.1 coordinate 175,897, forward strand.
CACCGCAGGCGTTCGAAGGCCTGCGCGCCACCGGCCGCAAGGTCCACGCGCCGGAGAAGACGCTGGCCGTCGTCGATCACAACGTGCCGACCACGGACCGCAGCAAGCCGAACCCCGACCCTGAAAGCATCGAGCAGATCAAGGCACTGGCCGACAACGCCAAGGAATTCGGCATCGAATATTACGACGAGTTCGACAAGCGTCAGGGCGTCGTCCACGTCATCGGCCCCGAGCAGGGTTTTACGCTGCCCGGCACCACCATCGTCTGCGGTGACAGCCACACCTCGACGCATGGTGCGTTCGGCGCGCTCGCGCACGGCATCGGCACGTCGGAAGTCGAGCATGTGCTGGCGACGCAGACGCTGATCCAGAAGAAGGCGAAGAACATGCGCGTCACCGTCGACGGCGAATTGCCTGACGGCGTGACGGGCAAGGACATCATCCTGGCCATCATCGGCGAGATCGGCACCGCGGGCGGCACCGGCTACGTGCTCGAATACGCCGGCGACGCGATCCGCGCGCTCAGCATGGAAGGCCGCATGACGGTCTGCAACATGTCGATCGAAGGCGGCGCGCGTGCCGGCCTGGTCGCGCCGGACCAGAAGGCGTTCGACTTCTTGCGCGGCCGCCCGAAGGCACCGAAGGGCGCGGACTGGGACGCCGCGATGCGCTACTGGGAGCGCTTGCGCTCGGACGAGGGCGCAAATTTCGACCACGAGCTGCGGCTCGATGCAGCCAAGCTGCCGCCGATCGTGACCTGGGGCACGAGCCCTGAAGACGTGATCTCGGTCACCGGCAGCGTGCCCGATCCCGACAAGATCGCGGACGAGGCCAAGCGTCTCTCCAAGCACCGCGCGCTGAAATATATGGGCCTGACCGCGGGGACGAAGATCACCGACATCAAGCTCGACCGCATCTTCATCGGCTCCTGCACCAACGGCCGGATCGAGGATCTGCGCGCCGCCGCCAAGATCGCGGAAGGCAAGCAGGTCGCAGGCGGCGTCAACGCCATGGTCGTGCCGGGCTCCGGTCTCGTGAAGGAGCAGGCCGAGGCTGAAGGTCTGGACAAGATCTTCATCAAGGCCGGCTTCGAATGGCGCGAGCCCGGTTGCTCGATGTGCCTCGCGATGAACCCGGACAAGCTGGCTCCGGAAGAGCGCTGCGCCTCGACCTCGAATCGCAATTTCGAGGGCCGCCAGGGTTTCAAGGGCCGCACCCATCTGGTGTCGCCGGCGATGGCCGCAGCCGCGGCGATCGCGGGTCACTTCGTCGACATCAGGGAGTGGCGGTAAGCCGCTCCCTGCAATTTGAGCGATCGCGGCAAACCGCCGTTAATCGGTAGCGCCGACACTGCGTCCTCGCGAACATTTCGCGAGGACACGAGCTCATGGCCGGCAAGCCTGAATATGTCGATCTGATCAGCGCGGCGACGCCCCAGCACCGGCGGCGCGCGGCACCGCTGCGCATGATCGCCAAGCCCGAGGTCGAGGAGGCCTCGAAGCTCAGCCGTTGGCCGCCGGCGATGTTCAAGCAATGGAAGCTGGAGAACCTCACGCGCTGGACGTCGGCGACGTGGAAACTGAAGGATTGGCTCTAAACCACCGGATGAACAAAGGGCGCCGTCGAGGCGCCCTTTTCATTTCCGTCGTGCTTACCAATAGCGGTACGGATGGTGCCAGCGATGCCAACGGCAGACGCGGCGCGGGCCGTAATAGGTCCAGATGACCCGGCAGCGGCGCGGATGGCTGTAATAGGGATAGTAGCCGCCATAGTAGCGCCGGTGGAAATGGCGATGGCCGTAATAGGCGGGGCGATAGATGCCGTAGCGATGGAATCCGCCTCCGCCATAGTGGCGAACTCCGCCGTAGCGATAGCCGCCGCCATGAAAGGCGGGCGCGGCGCGGAAGCCACCAGCGTGGAAGCCACCGCCGCGGAAGCCGCCGATATGTCCTCCGCCACCGTGGAAGCCGCCTCCACCGTGGAAGCCGCCGCCATGGAAGCCGCCGCCATGACCGCTACCACCATGTCCACCGCCGCCGCCGCCGTGGCGAACCTGGATCATGTCGTCACTTGCGGCCTTCGCCGCAGGCAACGCCGTCGGATTGATCGGGGTCATCGCCTCAGCACGACGCGTGGTTCCGGCCGACAGCATCAGCGTCGCGGCGGTCGCAATTCCGAGCAAGCGCATCGGGCTTGCCCTGAGACCCAATATTCTCAGCATCGACTTCTCCCTGAATCTGGACAGCGGAGTTGCGACGCTCGCTCCCGGCTCGCGTCATCCCTGTTCATTGGCAGTCGCTCCCAAGATTAAATTAGGGACAGCGACGTGAATGCCTCATGAATGAACGACGTGCACTGCGCCGCGCCGCGACGTCGTCACCACGGCCCGAAGCCGAGCACGAACGGTGCCGGCACGCCGTAAGGATAAGGGCGGTAGTAGACCGGCCGCGCGTAGTAATGTGGATCGGGACGCGGGGCGTATCGCACGACGTCGGACCGCACATGTCGGCGCCCGTCGAACACCGCGCGCCCGGCCGACGCATCGGGCAGCTTCGTCACCCTGTGCGCAGCGGACGCGTGAGGCAGGCCTGCAACAAGCCCGACGGCAACCGCCAATGCGAACCATCTCGTCATGACGACCTCCGCCTCGGGCGCGCGACGGCATCGCGCTCGTATCAGCCCCGGCGCCAGTAGCAGCTCATATGCGGCACGATCACCGTGCCGCTGGGGCGATATTCCTGCACATAGGTGGCGTTGCACTCGCGGACTGCATCGGGACCGGGATTGTAGCGGGGATAGACGCCATCCGGACTGTAATAGGGCGTGACGCGCAGGCGCGCCGGGGCCCGCTTGCGCGGCGGCGGGAGATCGTCTCGCGAGGCCGCCTGGGCCAGTCTGATCCCGGGAGCCGCGGTCTGGGCCTCCGCGCCAACGCAAAACTGCGAAAACAACCCCATGCACAGTAGCGTCAGCGCTGTTTTCGCTCGCATTTTTCCGCCCATTTGAACGTCCATTTCGAGGCCCTACGCTCCCCGTTTTGACGGCGCCCGTCAACCTCGCCGCGTTTATAAAGCCGGATGCATCGCTGCGAAACCCACGCTATGACAAGCCCATGTGGACGGAATTGAAAGCGCCCTCGCTGGCCGAGATGGAAGCGATGGCGCATGAAGTATTCGAACGCCTGCCGGCGGAGTTTCGCAGCCTCTGCGAGGGCGTGATCATCCGCGTCGACGACTTCCCCACGGAGGACGTCCTGGACGAGATGGCATGCGAGAGCGAGTTCGACCTGCTCGGCCTGTTCCAGGGCGTCGGCCTGCCGCAGCAGAGTTTTGGCGACGTGGCGCGGCTGCCCAACATGGTCTGGCTCTACCGCCGGCCGATCCTGGATTATTGGGCCGAGCACGACGAAAGCCTCGGCCATATCGTCCGCCACGTCCTGATCCACGAGATCGGCCATCATTTCGGGCTGTCGGACGACGACATGGCCGCGATCGAGGCTCAAGAGCCCGGTTAGGCAGACGAGATCTGTCGAATTCGGCCTAGGATTTCCGCGCCGATCGCGATAAATACCGGTTCCCTAGACCACCCCGGGAAAGCGCAACCATGGACAAGTTCACCACGCTGGAAGGCGTCGCGGCGCCGCTGAAGATCATCAATGTCGACACCGACATGATCATTCCGAAGCAGTACCTCAAGACCATCAAGCGCACCGGCCTTGGCAAGGGGCTCTTCTCCGAGCAGCGCTACAAGGACGACGGCAGCGAGAATCCTGATTTCGTCCTCAACCAGCCCGCCTATCGCAATGCGAAGGTGCTGGTCGCCGGCGACAATTTCGGCTGCGGCTCGAGCCGCGAGCATGCGCCCTGGGCGCTGCTCGACTTCGGCATCCGCTGCGTGATCTCGACCTCGTTCGGCGACATCTTCTACAACAACTGCTTCAAGAACGGCATTCTGCCGATCCGCGTGGCCCAGGAAGACCTCGACAAGCTGTTCGACGACGCGGAGCGCGGCGCCAACGCGACGCTGACGATCGACCTGCCAAACCAGGAGATCCGCGGTCCCGACGGCGGCAAGGTCAAGTTCGAGATCGACCCGTTCCGCAAGCACTGCCTGATCAACGGCCTCGACGACATCGGCCTGACGATGGAGAAGAAGGCCTCGATCGACACCTATGAGGAGAAGCTCAAGCACGAACGCGCCTGGGCCTGATCGCAAGTTTTTGTTTGAGCCCCGGTGCTGACAGCGCCGGGGCTTTTTCTTTGCCAGCGTTGTCCTCTATAGCTTGCGCCCATGCTGCCTGACATCGTCACCTTCTGGCACGGCCCGATGGACGCCCTGCGCCAGACCTGTCTGCGCTCGCAGCTGGCTGCCGGCCACAAGGTCACGGTCTACAGTTTTGACACCATTCCCGGCCTGCCCGCCGGCGTCGGCAACGCGGATGCCGAGGCGATCCTGCCGCATGCGTTCTCCGAACGATTGCGGCCGCCGCAGCCGGACGGCAGCTGGCGCGACTGGACCACGCTCCAGTTCAGCGACTTCTTCCGCATGAAGCTGATGGCAAAAGGCCTCGGCCTCTGGCTCGACGCCGACGTGCTGCTGCTCAGGCCGGTCGAGATCGATCCGGCAAAGCCCTATTTCGCGTGGGAGCGGCCGCGCCAGCTCGGCAATTCCGTGATCTACCTTCCGCCCGGGCATGGCATCGTTGCCGCCTTCGAAGAGCTGATGGAGCAGGAGGAGCTGACGCCGAACTGGCTGTCGCTGCGCCATCGCGTCACGTTTGCGATGCGCCGCCTGCGCGGCGGCTCGAACCGCCTCTCCGACATTCGCGTCGCGATCTTCGGGCCGGCGGCACTCACCGCGCTCGCGCGCCGCACCGGCGAGCTGCACTGCGCCTTGCCGAAGCAATCGTTCTACGCAGTGCATGCCGAGCCAAAACTGTTCTTCGATCCGTCGAGCTATCTCGGCCTCGTCACCGATCCCGAGATCATCGGCCTGCACATCTCGCCCAAGGGCCGGGGCGGCGAGAAACCGATCCCGGGCAGCCTGTATGCGTGGGCGGCAGAGCGGTTCGGCTGACTGCCGCGCAAGAGCTGCGCTCCCTCTCCCGCTTGCGGAGAGGTGCAGCGGAGCCCCGGGCTCCCTCATCGCTATTTGATCCAGCGCAACGCGCCCCTGCACCATTGTGCCTAATCTCGCTCCAATTCCGCCGTTCCAATGGAGCTTCGCATGAGCACCGCGACCAGGCCTTATCCCATTGTCCAGGACCTCATCGAGTCCTTTGCAAGCTGGCTGAAGCATCGCCGCGAGCTGAACGAGATCCGGCAGCTCGACCGCGCCGATTTCGATCGCATCGCGCAAGATCTGCGGATCGCGCCTGACGATCTCGAGGAGCTGGTCCGCCACGGCAAGCACGCCGCCGACGAGCTGCCGAAGATGCTGGAGCAGCTCGGCATCAGCGCCGAAGGGCTTGGCCGCGCGCATCCGCTGCTGCTGCGCGACATGGAGCGGGTGTGCGCTCTTTGCAGCCACAAGGGCCAGTGCGATCGCGAGCTGGCCGACGGCACCGCCGCGGAGAACTATCACGGCTTCTGCGCCAATGCGTCAACGCTGGAGTCGCTCGATCGGGCGGATCACGCGTCGCACTGAAGCGCCGCGGGAGATTTTGCTAGCGCGCGCAATTACCAATGCCTGCCTTTGATCAGGGGTATTGATGGCTGCTGCTGCCCGCAGCGATGCAATAGTGAACGGACATCGTCGGTCCGAAAAATTCATCAGCTCTGACTCGACAACACCTTGGTATCTTGCAGCGCCCTGCGATGTCGTGCCAAGGGATAGACGATGCAGGACAACCGCAACAATTTGGCGGCTCTCAATAACGCCGAATGGTGTGCCGCAGTTTGGCGGTCGCATGGGCTGCCGGTAGAGCAAGCTCATGGCATGTGGTTTTGCTCCCGTCCAACGCCACAATATTATCCCAACATCGTGACGGTCGATGCTGGAGCAGACCCCGTTATCCAAACCGGATTCATTGCTGAGCTGGCTCGCGACAACGACCTCGGCCTCAGCGTGAAGGACAGCTTTTCTTGCCTTAACTTGTCGCTCGCGGGCTTTCAAATTCTGTTCGACGCTCGGTGGCTCTGCCGGAGGCAATCCGCGCCGCCAATTATAACGGACGCACTTGATTGGCGCCGTATTGTCGATGGGCCAGGTCTGGCGGCGTGGGAGCAGGCTTGGCGCGGCACCGATCCAGAATCTCAGCGCATATTCCGCGCCGAGCTGTTGGAGGACCACCGCGTTTGCGTCCTTGCGGGCTTCGACGAGATGGACATGATTTGCGCTGGCGGGATCGCGTACGACGCAGCCGGCGCAACTGGGGTCACGAATATTTTCGGCTCACGCCAGCAATTCCTGAACGCCGTGGTTACGCTGTTCGGTCCGACCGAGATCGTCTGCTATGAGCATGGGCAAGACTTGGCGCACGCGGTGGATCTCGGTTTTGTGCAGCTGGGTGGCCTAAGGGTGTGGACTCGTATCGCATAGGATTACGGTGCACTTAGCTGCCTGCGAAAAGTCAGTTTTTTCGTGCACCATAACCAACAGCTTTACGGCTCAAGATTCAATTGATCCATTCTTGTCGACCTCGCCAGCGTCAACCCTTGCCGCCGACACGGGCCTCTGTCATCAAAATATTGGACCGATCTTGGCCATGCCGCCGTCGACGGCTCAAAGAGGCTGTTAGCGTCATGAGAGTCACCACTGTTGCGCTCGCTCTTCTCCTGCTCGTACCGCTTGGAGTTGGTCATGCCGCAGAAACGCGCCCTCAGGGCAAGAACTGCGATCTTGCTGAGCCACCCGCAGACGCGGGAGAAGAAACGAATCACGGCATGGTGCTGCGCGTCTACCCTCGCGCCAAAGAGATCGGGCCAGACTACTCCGGCTGCCAACTCTTGATGATGCAAAGCAACGAAGAATGGATCGTTGTTTTATACACCGAGGTGATAGCCGGCGACCCCGTTCGTGTCTGGTCTGAGTTTGAACCCGACCCAGCCAAGTTTTCTTGTCGGTTCAAGGCTGGAAAGTTGGTCTCGGGCAACGAAGATGTTTGCCCAGCACCACAGTACCTGTTGATGCGATCGCTCGCGCCTGGCTGCGTGTCCGCGATCCGCGAGGAAATCAACAAGCGCACGCCAAGGCCAGTAGGTTGTGACTACGACTAGTGGCAATGACGCTCAACCTTTCGCTCCAGCGGACAGCAAAAATACCGCGACCGATTGTCAGCCCTTCGCCATCGCCGCAATCGCGTCCGCGATCTCGATCGTGCGCCGCGCCATGTCGGCGTGCAGCCGCTCCACCATGGCGCCGTCGAGACGGATCGCGCCGCGCGAGACGTTCTCCGGCAATTCGAACGCGGCGATGATCTTTCGGGCGCGCGCGACGTCCTCTTCGGGCGGGGTGAAGATCGCGTTGCAGGCTTCGATCTGCGAAGGGTGAATCAGCGTCTTGCCGTCAAAACCGAGATCGCGGCCTTGCGCGCATTCGGTGGCGAAACCATCGGGATTGGCGATGTCGCTGTAGGGGCCGTCGAGGATTTCGAGGCCATGGGCGCGCGTCGCCAGGATGCAATGGGTGATCATCGGGATCATCGCGGCGCGGCCCGGCAGCATCTTGATGCGCGTCTCGCGCGAGATGTCGTTCGGGCCGAACACGAAGCCTGACAGGCGCCTCTTGGGATCGCGCCCCGCGGCGGCCAGTTCCTCGGCATGCAGCACGGCGCGTGCGGTCTCGATCATGGCCCACACTTTTACGGTCGGCGCCGCGCCGAGCTCGGCGAGACGGCGGCCGATCGTGTCGAGGTCCTCGACGCTTGAAACCTTTGGAACCAGGATGCCGTCGGGCGAGGCCTTCGCCGCCATCGCGACGTCGTCGGCCCACCAGGGCGTGTCGAGGCCGTTGGTCCGGATCAGGATCTCGCGCTTGCCGAACCCTTTGGCCGCGATCGCGGCGGCGATGCCGTCGCGTGCCACCGCCTTGGCATCGGGCGCGACGGAGTCTTCCAGATCGAGGATCAGGCCGTCGGCGCCGAGATTACGCGCCTTTTCCAGCGCGCGGGGGTTGGAGCCGGGCATGAACAAATGGCTGCGGCGCGGGCGGGTCATGCAAGCGTTCCTTCCGGTTTCTCGTCTCACTTCCGACCGAAGCCGATAGCATCTGGCCTGCCTATTCGAAAGGCTTGTTCGTCCCAGCGGTATATGATTAGCCATAGGCCATGACCACATTCCCAGAGCATTTGCTGGAAGGCTACAAGGCCTTCGCCACCCAGCGGCTGCCGACCGAGCAGACCCGCTACCGCGAGCTGTCGGTGAAGGGGCAGTTCCCTGAAGTGATGGTGATCGGCTGCTGCGATAGCCGCGTCTCACCCGAAGTGATCTTCGACGTCGGGCCGGGCGAACTCTTCGTGGTCCGCAACATCGCCAATCTGGTGCCGGTGTATCAGCCCGACGGCAACGCGCATGGCGTCTCGGCGGCGCTGGAATATGCCGTGACGGTGCTGAAGGTGAGGCACATCGTGGTGCTCGGCCACGCGCAGTGCGGCGGCATCCGCGCCTTTGTCGACAAGATCGAGCCGCTCACGCCGGGCGACTTCATCGGCAAATGGATGCAGATGTTCATCAAGCCCGGCGAGGTGGTGGAGCAGCGCGATCACGAGACCATGGCGCAATTCGTCGAGCGCATCGAGAAGGCCGCGGTGTTCCGCAGCCTGGAAAACCTGATGACCTTCCCGTTCGTGCAGAAGGCGGTCGAGAGCGGCCAGATGCAGACCCACGGCGCCTATTTCGGCGTCGCGGAGGGATCGCTGTTCGTGCTGGACAAGGCGGCGAAGGAATTCAGGAACGCGCGCGAGGTGGCGTAAGTCTCGTAGGGTGGGCAAAGCGAAGCGTGCCCACCAATTCTATCGTAATCGCGGAATGATGGTGGGCACGGCGCGATGCGCCTTTGCCCACCCTACGAGACCGATGACAGCTCCTACGCCGCCTTCTTCTTCGCGCTGATCAGCTTGCGGTTGATCAGGACTTCCGCGATCTGGATCGCGTTGAGCGCGGCGCCCTTGCGCAGATTATCCGAGACGCACCACAGCACGATACCATTCTCCACCGTCGCGTCCTCGCGGATGCGGCTGATATAGGTGGCGTCCTCGCCGGCGGCTTCATACGGCGTGGCGTAGCCGCCGGGCTCATGCTTGTCGATGACGAGACAGCCCGGCGCCTTGCGCAGGATGTCGCGCGCTTCGTCCGCGCTGATCGGGTTCTCGAACTCGATGTTGACGGCCTCGGAATGGCCGACGAAAACCGGCACGCGCACGCAGGTCGCGGAGAGCTTGATCTTGGGATCAAGAATCTTCTTGGTCTCCGCCATCATCTTCCACTCTTCCTTGGTGTAGCCGTCCTCCATGAAGACGTCGATCTGGGGGATGACGTTGAAGGCGATGCGCGCCGGAAACTTCTTATTGACCAGCTCCTGGTTGGTGTAGACGGCCTTGGTCTGCGAGAACAATTCGTCCATCGCGTCCTTGCCGGCGCCCGACACCGATTGATAGGTCGAGACCACGACGCGCTTGATCGTCGCCTTGTCGTGCAGGGGCTTGAGCGCGACCACGAGCTGCGCGGTCGAGCAGTTCGGGTTGGCGATGATGTTCTTCTTCTTGAAGCCCGCGGTCGCGTCCGCATTCACTTCCGGCACGATCAACGGCACGTCCGGGTCCATGCGCCAGGCCGAGGAATTGTCGATCACGACCGTGCCGGCGGCGCCGATCTTCGGCGACCATTCCTTCGACACCTCGCCGCCGGCCGACATCAGACAGATGTCGACGTCGGAGAAGTCGTAATGCTCGAGCGCTTTGACCTTCAGCGTGCGGTCGCCGTAGGAGACTTCGACGCCCATGCTGCGGCGTGACGCCAGGGCCACCACCTCGTCCGCGGGGAATTTGCGCTCATCGAGAATGTTGAGCATTTCCCGTCCGACATTGCCGGTCGCGCCGACGACTGCGACTTTGTAACCCATCGTTCACTCTCCGACGAAAAAGCCCTTTCCTGAAGCTGAGGCTTAAACAGGAAGAGCAGCGCTTCTATGCGAGAACCGGCCTCAAGACAACGTTGGACCATGCCTTAGGGACGTGGATGCAGTCGCCTGAGGCCAGCACGGCCGCAAACCCCACCCAGATCCATCTGGCGCTTGCAGCCTTCGCCGACGAGGTCGTCGGCACGCTGGCGCGCCTGTTCGCCTATGTGGGGGCTTTGGTGCTGTTTGCCATCCTCGGCCTTGCCGCACTCGGCCAGCTGCCAACCTTGCGCGACGACGATCTGGCGCTGAAGCCGGGTTGGGCCGTGGCCGACCGCTCGCCTCCGGGCTTCGCCCTCAGCCGGCTCGATTCGACAGAAAAAACAGCCTCTTACACTATCTTGAGGCACCCCGAAGGCGGCCGCAGGGACGTGATGCGCTGGGCGGGCGAGGCGGACAAGCCCATGGCCGAGTTCATGGCCGAGCTCGAAATCTATCGCGAGGGCGGCGAATTCGACGTCACTCGTCCGGCCGCCGCCGATCTGGCCGTCCGGATGGGACTGGGCACCGCGACCCCGCTGGAGCAAGCCGGCCTGATCGACACGAAATTCGGCCCCGTCGCCCTATTCCAGCCGACCGGCACGGCGGAGGGCGCGCGGGCCTGCCTCGGCTACCTCAAGCGCAGCGAGGAGCCGGCGCTCCAGATCTCCGGATTCTCCTGCCAGGGCGACAGCCTGCCCGCCCGGCGCGCGGCGATCGCCTGCACGCTGAACCGGCTGACGCTGCTGACCTCGGGCAACGAGCCGAAGCTGGCCGAATTGTTCGCCCATGCGGAGCTGAAGCGCCGTCCCTGCGCGCCCCCGGGTTCGTCGGATTGGCTGCTCGGCGCCGCCAATGCGCAATTGCGCGGCGCGCTCTGACCGGCATCAAGCTCAAGTGGCTGTATCCATGCAACTTTTGCCGGCGCGCACGATTATTCAGCGCTGGTGTGACCCAATAGACCTAGTTGCAGCTGCCCCGGCCGGGTTAGTATGGGGGTGAAATTGATTGGCGGCTTGCCGCCTGAAGGGGACGTGATGAGCTCGAATTTCTCTGCCGCGAACAAACTGGCGATGTGGCTTGCGGCCGGCGCCGTGATTGCCATGTCCTCAGCCTTCGCGACACCCGCCTCGGCCGACACCAAGAAGCAGCGCTATGACAGCGGCCGTCACTATTACGGCCCGAGCGGCCCCAATGCGAGCTATCAGCAGGGCCGCACCCGCATCTATGTGAGCAAGCGCTCCTGGCTCGACGGCGGCACCGAGGTCAATCCGGGCGACCGCAAGTTCTCCGACTACGCCTTCCCGCCGGCGGTGGGCTATCCGACCTTCGCGCGCGAAAATCTCAATCGCCCGATCGATCGCCAGCCGCTGAGCACGCCGCAGGATGTTGGCGGCTATCCGCAGAATTTCCCGCTGTACTGAGGCGGGATTATCGACCGAATCAAAATGGCCGGGCTCGCGCCCGGCCATTTTTTTTGAGATGTCGGCGACGCGCGTCGTTACGCGTGGAGCTTCTGCAATTCCTTCAGGATCGCTTCGCCCATCTGCGTGGTCGAGGCGGACGTGGTGCCTTCCGACTTGATGTCGGCCGTGCGCAGGCCGCTGGCCAGCACCGCGGCGATCGCGGCGTCGACCTTATCGGCGAGCGCGCCCATGTCGAAGGAATAACGCAGCGCCATGCCGAACGACGAGATCATCGCGATCGGATTGGCGAGGCCCTGGCCTGCGATATCTGGCGCCGAGCCGTGCACGGGCTCGTACAGCGCCTTGCGCTTCTTGCTCTTGACGTCGACCTCGCCGAGCGAGGCCGAGGGCAGCATGCCGAGCGATCCCGTCAGCATCGCCGCGATGTCGGACAGCATGTCGCCGAACAGATTGTCGGTGACGATGACGTCGAACTGCTTCGGCCATTTCACCAGCATCATGCCGCCGGAATCGGCGAGCTGGTGCTCGAGCGTGACGTCGGGATATTCGCGCTTGTGGACCTGGGTCATGACCTCGTTCCAGAGCACGCCCGACTTCATGACGTTGCGCTTCTCCATCGACGTGACCTTGTTCTTGCGCTTCTTCGCAAGCTCGAAGGCGACGCGGCCGATGCGCTCGATCTCATAGGTGTCGTAGACCTGGGTATCGATGGCACGCTTCTGGCCGTTGCCGAGATCGGTGATGGTCTTGGGCTCGCCGAAATAGACGCCGCCGGTGAGCTCGCGCACGATCATGATGTCGAGGCCCTCGACCGCCTCGCGCTTCAGGCTCGAGGCCTCCGCGAGCGCCGGGTAGCACACGGCGGGACGCAGGTTGGCGAACAGACCGAGATCCTTGCGCAGGCGCAGCAGGCCGGCTTCGGGGCGCACCTCGTAGGGCACCGCGTCCCATTTGGGACCGCCGACCGCGCCGAAGATGATGGCGTCTGCATCCTTGGCCTTGGCCATGTCGCCTTCCGAGATCGACACCTTGTGCGCGTCATAGGCCGAACCGCCAACGAGGCCGGTGTCGGTCTCGAACTTGGCGATCCCGGCCGAATTGAGCCAGTCGATCAGCCGCTTCACCTCGCCCATCACCTCGGGGCCGATACCGTCGCCGGGAAGCAGCAGCAGTTTGTGGGTCGCCATGGTCGTTCTTCCTCCGTTTCGTCTTGGCCGGGCTTGACCCGGCCATCCACGTCTTGCCTCGGGTGCAGAAGAACGTGGATGCCCGGCACAAGGCCGGGCATGACGGCATCTCGTGAATTTCGGCCGGAGTGCTAGAGCGGCGATGCGTGCTTGGCAAGACACCATTGCCGCCTCGCGGCTGTGCAAGGCGGGCAGGGCCTGCCACACTGCGCATGCCGGAGTACCTCCTTTGCACGCCCCTGACCGTCCCCCGCCCGACGCGCACCCCGCGCGGCTGATCCTGACCCTGTCGCTGGCGGCGACGGTCGGGCTAGGCATCGGCCGCTTCGCCTATTCGCTGGTGCTGCCGGACATGCGGGAGGACCTCGGCTGGTCCTACTCGGCGGCCGGTTTCATGAACACCATCAACGCCGTCGGCTACCTCGCGGGAGCGCTTGTGGCGTCCCGGCTGATCCAGAGGGTCGGCTGGTCGGCCGCTATCCGGGGCGGAACCCTGGCCTGCGTCGTCGCGCTCGCGACTTGCGCGCTGACCGGGAATTTCGTCGCGCTGAGCCTGGCCCGTCTGGTGCTGGGCGTTGGCGCCGCGGCGGGCTTCGTCGCCGGCGGCGCGCTGGCGGCATCCATCGCGCAGTCGCGCCCGGAGCGGGCCAATTTCCTGCTCAGCCTGTTCTATGCCGGGCCCGGCATCGGCATTCTGGCATCGGGCCTGATCGCCCCGTTCACGCTGCAATATTTCGGGCCGGGCTCGTGGTGGATCGTGTGGTGGGCGATGACCCTGCTGTCCGTCGTCATGACTGTGCCGCTGTTCCTGGTCCGCATCGAGAGTGGCGTGCGTTTCTCGCAAGGCGGCCACGGCGCCTTCGCGATTCTCCCCGTGCTGATCTATCTCGCCGGCTACTTCCTGTTTGGCGCGGGCTACATCGCCTACATGACCTTCATGATCGCCTATGTGCGCGACGGCGGCGGCGGGGCCGCGGCACAGGCCGGGTTCTGGAGCCTGATCGGCTTGAGCGCCTTCGTCACGCCGTGGGCCTGGCGCGGCGTGCTCGCGCTCGATCGCGGCGGGCTGGCCACCGCGATCATTCTCGGCACCAACGCGCTCGGCGCCGCCCTGCCGATGCTCGGGCATTCGCCGGCATGGCTCGCGGTCTCGGCAATCGTGTTCGGCGTCGCCTTCTTCGCCGTGGTCGGCTCGACCACCGCCTTCGTGCGGTTCAACTATCCGCCCGAGGTATGGCCGACCGCGATCGCGGCGATGACGATCTCGTTCGGCGTCGGCCAGACGCTGGGGCCGATCGTGGTCGGCGCCATCACGGATGCACTGGGGAGCTTGAGTTACGCGCTGAATGTGTCGGCCGCGCTGCTGGCGCTGGGCGCGGTTGCGGCGTTGTGTCAGCGAAAGGTGGGGCCGGCTAAATAGCTGGTGTCGTCCCGGCGAAGGCCGGGACCCATACCGCGTGATCTATCGATGGGTGCAGGCGAGAGTACAGTGGGAGGACGCTTCACTACGAGTCCCCGCCAAACGTCTCCCTGTGGTTATGGGTCCCGGCCTTCGCCGGGACGACGATCAGGTTAACTCGCGGAGCTAACTCCCGCTGAACGAATTGTACCCCTGGTCTTCCCAATAGCCGCCCTTATAGTCGTTGGTGACTTCCATCGACACCACGTATTTCGGGTTCTTGAAGCCGAGCTTGGTCGGCACGCGGATCTTCATCGGGAAGCCGTAGGCGCGCGGCAGGATTTCGCCGGCGTATCTGAACGTCATCTGGGTTTGCGGATGCAGCGCGGTGCGCATATCGAGCGGCGAATTGTAGCCGTCCTTGTCGGCGCACTGGAACCAGACGTACTTCGCACGCGTGTCGGCGCCGATCAGCTTGAGGAAGTCGCGCATCGGCGTGCCGGTCCAGCTGCCGATCGCGCTCCAGCCCTCGACGCAGATGTGACGCGTGATCTGCGTGACCTGCGGCAGCTTGTACAATTCCGGAAGCGTCCACGACTTCTTGTTGTCGACGAGGCCGCGGACTTCGAGCTTCCAGTCGGCACCGTCGACGTCAGGCGCGTCGTCGAGATCGTAATAGGCGTTAAACGGAAAGGGCTTTGTGATCGCGCTCTCGGGAAACGTCGGCGCCAGTGCGTCGGGATTGAAGATGAAATCCTGCACGGCGTCGTTGAATTTCGAAACCGACTTCAGCATCTCCTCGGCGGAGGACGAGTCGATCACGTCGCAGCCGGTTAGCAGCGTCAGCGCGCCGAGGCTGGCGCCGCCCGCGATGAAGCGGCGGCGGCTGACCTCTGGCATCGTCTTGATGGAGTCCTTGATCAGCAGCCGCTTGTCGACGCCGGGGATCAGGAATGAGCGCTTGGCCATGGTTCTCTCTCCGCTCTAGCGGCCGATGATCATCGCACGCAGGCTCTTCGGCACCAGCAGCGCGAGTAAAACGTGAATGACGAGGAACGCGCAGATCGCGGCCATGCAGAAGAAATGGATGTAGCGCGCGGTCGGATAGTCGCCGAACAGGCTCACGAGCCAGTGCAGCTGCACCGGCTTCCACATTCCCAGCCCCGACAGCACGATAATCACGCCGACCAGGATAATGCCGGCATAGAGCACGCGCTGCACGTAGTTATAGACGGTGAGATCGGCATGGCCGAGCTTGAAGGTCAGGGCAGCCCTGACGTCGTGAAGCACGCCGGACGGGGTGATCGGCAGCAGTTTTTTGCGGAAGCGGCCGGTAGCAAAACCGGTGACGAGATAGGCAAGGCCGTTGATCATCAACAGCCACATCGCCGCAAAGTGCCAGAGCAGGCCGCCACCGAGCCAGCCGCCGAGCGTGTAGTCGCGCGGAAAGCTGAAGCCGAACAGCGGCGAGGCATTGTAGATCTGCCAGCCCGACAGGATCATCAGGATCATGGCGAGGGCGTTGATCCAGTGCATGACCCGGACCCAGGCCGGCTGGATCACTTTGGCCGGGGTGGCGCTGACCTGCTCGTCGGTGGCAGTGAGGCTCGACATGGCGGTTCCGTCCTGAACATCGTCTGACAGCAATTATACGCCGATGCTTCCGCTTTCGTTACGCCCTGCCCGGCATCGAATCGATACCGGCGGACTATCATGGTCACAATAAAGCGAGCCGGGTACCCCCGGCTCGCCATTTCGTCGCATCCGGTTCGGGGATGAAGCCGGGTCGCGCGGTATTTACGTCGCCGGCATCAGCACGGTGTCGACCACATGGATCACGCCGTTCGACTGATTGACGTTGGAGATCGTCACCATCGAGGTGCCGCCCTTGGCATCGACGATCCAGACCTTGCCGTCCATCTTCTTCACCGTCAGCTCCTCGCCTTCGGCGGTCTTCATCTTCTTGCCGTCGGCGAGATCGGACGCCTCGAGCTTGCCGGGCACCACATGATAGGTGAGGATCTTGGTCAGCGTCGCCTTGTTCTCGGGCTTGACCAGGGTATCGACGGTGCCGGCCGGCAGCTTGCCGAAGGCGGCGTTGGTCGGCGCGAACACCGTGAACGGGCCCTTGCCTTCCAGCGTCGGCACCAGGCCGGCCGCCTTCACCGCCGCCACCAGCGTGGTGTGGTCCTTCGAGTTGACGGCGTTCTGGACGATGTTCTTTGACGGGAACATCGCGGCGCCGCCGACCATGACGGTCTTTTCCTCGGCGCGGGCGGGCGCGACGACGGTCGCGGTGATGGCCAGGGTGCTGAAAGCTGCAGCAGCGAGATAGGCAATGCGCTTCGACATGGAGAGTCTCCCGATTGGATGATGACCGGCGATTGCCGGCGTTCGAGTTGGGCAACAACGGTGGCTGCGACCTGTGAGCGTGAAGCAGCAGCGACGTCGTTGGCTCGAATTACGGGAGGTTTTGCGAAGCGGTTTCGAATAAAACTTCTTTGTGATGCGTGAAACTAAGTGCGGGTGTGTTCGTGGGGTGCGTCATTGCGAGGAGCGAAGCGACGAAGCAATCCAGGCTGCCACCACGGATGCACCGCTGGATTGCTTCGCTTCGCTCGCAATGACGAGCCTCGACGATCTACCTGCCGCTCAATCCCTGTTGTGCGGCGTCTGAATGAATCCGCGGTTATGCGTCGGGCTGATCAAGAGTTCGTTGATGCACACCCGCGCCGGCATGCTCGCGATGAAGGCGATGGTGCGGCCGAGATCTTCGGATTGCAGCATCCTGGCCTGCTCCTCCTCGCTTGGCACCACCGGGCGCAGCTTCAGGATCGGGGTCGCCACCTCGCCCGGCATCAGGCAACAGGCGCGCAAGCCGTTGACGCATTCGTCCATATTGAAGGAATGGGTCAGCGCCAACACCGCATGCTTGGTCGTGGTGTAGGCCGGGCCCGGCATTTTCGAGACGTGGCGGCCGGCCCAGGACGAGACGTTGATGATGGAGCCGTCCTGCTGCTTGCGCATCGTCGGCAGCACCGCGCGCAAGCAATAGAGCACGCCGTTGAGGTTGACCTGAACCAGCTTGTCCCAGCCCTTCAGTTCCATGTCCTGCCAGCTGCGCTTGGGGACATTGATGCCGGCATTGTTCACCAGCAGGTCGATCCGGCCGTGCTTCGCGACGATTTGATCGGCGGCCTTCTGGGCCGCAGCGGCGACCGACACGTCCAGCGCGATGGCTTCAGCGGCTCCACCCGCCCCAGTGATCTTCGCGACCACGGTATCGAGGGCGTCCTTGCGCCGGCCCGAGACCACCACCGTCCAGCCGTCGGCCGCCAGCGCCTCGGCGCCGGCCTCCCCGATCCCGCTGCCCCCGCCTGTCACCCAGGCCACGCGTTTCCCGTTTTTGGTCATGCAAACTGTCTCCGTTGCTTCATCGGGGCGGTTTTTGCTAATCCAGCCCTCGGTTTTGACCGGCCTTGTCTGACGAGCCTTGTGGTCAAGCCTTGCAGTCAAGCCTTGCGGTCGAGGAAATCTTGCATGAACCAAGCTGCCAACGCCAATCTGTTTTCCCGCCTGTTCGACGGCCTGGACGATCCGAAGCGCCTCGCGATCGAGACGCACGACGGCGGCCGCATCAGCTATGGCGATCTGATCGCCCGGGCCGGACAGATGGCCAATGTGCTGGTCGCGCGCGGCGTGAAGCCCGGCGACCGCGTTGCGGTTCAGGTCGAAAAATCCGTGGCCAACATCGTGCTGTATCTGGCCACGGTGCGGGCCGGCGCGGTCTACCTGCCGCTCAACACCGCCTATACGCTGAACGAGCTCGACTATTTCATCGGCGATGCCGAGCCCTCGCTGGTGGTCTGCGATCCCGCCAAGGCGGAAGGCCTCGCCCCCATCGCCGCCAAGGTGACGGCGAAAATCGAGACGCTCGGGCCTGACGGCAAGGGCTCGCTGACGGATGCCGCCGACAAGGCAAGCAGCGAATTCACCACGGTGCCGCGCGCAAACGACGATCTCGCCGCGATCCTCTACACGTCCGGCACCACCGGCCGCTCCAAAGGCGCGATGCTGACCCACGACAATCTGGCGTCGAACTCGCTCTCGCTCGTCAGCTTCTGGCGCTTCACCGAAAAGGACGTGCTGATCCACGCGCTGCCGATCTACCACACCCACGGCCTGTTCGTGGCGACCAACGTGACGCTGTTTGCGCGCGCGTCGATGATCTTCCTGCCGAAGCTCGACCCGGATCTGATCATCAAGCTGATGGCGCGCGCTACGGTGCTGATGGGCGTGCCGACGTTCTACACCCGCCTGCTCCAGAACGCCGCGCTGTCGCGCGAAACCACACAACACATGCGGCTGTTCATCTCGGGCTCGGCGCCGCTGCTCGCCGAAACCCATCGCGAATGGTCGGCGCGCACGGGGCATGCCGTGCTCGAGCGCTACGGCATGACCGAGACCAACATGAACACGTCGAATCCCTACGACGGCGAACGCGTGCCCGGCGCAGTCGGCTTTCCGCTCCCCGGCGTCTCCGTGCGCGTCACGGAGCCCGAGACTGGCAAGGAACTGCCGCGTGACGAAATCGGCATGATCGAGGTCAAGGGCCCCAACGTGTTCAAGGGCTATTGGCGCATGCCGGAGAAGACCAAGGCGGAATTCCGCGACGACGGCTTCTTCATCACCGGCGACCTCGGCAAGATCGACGCCAAGGGTTACGTCCACATTCTCGGCCGCGGCAAGGATCTCGTCATCTCCGGCGGGTTCAACGTCTACCCGAAGGAAATCGAGAGCGAGATCGACGCCATGCCCGGCGTGATCGAATCCGCCGTGATCGGCGTGCCCCACGCCGATTTCGGCGAGGGCGTCACGGCCGTGCTGGTCTGCAACAAGGGCGCCGATGTGACCGAGGCCGCGGTGCTGAAGGCGCTCGACGGCCGGCTGGCGAAGTTCAAGATGCCCAAACGCGTCTTCGTGGTCGACGAGCTGCCGCGCAACACCATGGGCAAGGTGCAGAAGAACGTGCTGCGGGATATTTACAAGGATCTTTACGCGAAGAAGTAGGGGCGCAATCGCTCCGGGCTTGGGGGACATGAACCGAGAGCAAGCTAAGAAGATACACAAGCACCTGCTCGATGCTGCCGCAGCATTCCGGCGAGCGGAGGCCGCGATCGTCGATGTTGGCGATGACGGTCGAAAGCTGTTTGCAGACCCGCTCGTAACGGCGGTTTTCCATTTGCAATTCAAGCTTCTGCGACTGATCTACAAGCGATTTCCGGATCTTGAACCGCCGGGACGGCCTGCCACCATCGACAGCACACTCCGGTGGGAAGACGTTTCACTTCCGTCCTCTGTGCTGGAGACCGATTTGGATCGCGTCATTTTCTCTGTCATGAAGCCGCGATGGCAGACGGTCGCAATGGTCCTGTACTGCGCGGTTGAGAGGGTCGAAAAGGAAGAAGCGTTAGCGGCTCCCGTCGATTTTGAGGTCTTTGCGGCCCGCATTCAGGCGTTGGTTGAGGCCGATCTTCTGGAGGCGCAAGGCAATCTTCAAATGTGGGGCCACAGCGAAGTGAGATTGAAGGACCGGTCGGTTAACTAGCGCCCATCAGACTCAGCACAAACCTGCTGCCGACGATGAACAGATAGCACCCGAACGCGACCTCCAGCCTCCGCTTGGACATCGCATGCGCGGCTCTCACGCCGAGCGGAGCTGTCACAAGGCTCATCGGCATCACCAGCACGGCGCCGATCAGGGAGACGTAGCCGAGCGCGAATGGGACTTGCAGGGCTGCAACGCCGGGATAGTGCGCCGCCGCAGGCCAGCCGGCATAGATGTAGCCGAGCGCACCGGGGATCGAGATCAGCACCGCGAGCGCCGACGATGTCGCCACGGCCTGATGGATCGGGCGGCCGTAGAAGGTCATCAGCAGGTTCGAGAACAGGCCGCCGCCGATGCCCATCAAGGTCGACAAAATGCCGACGCAGAAGCCGTAGAATCGCATCAGCGGCCCCTTCGGCAGATCATCGCCGAGCTTCCAGCTCTCGCGCGCGAAGATCAGCCGTACCGCGGCCGACCAGGCGACGGCGACGAACACGATCTTGAACAGCCGCTCCGGCGCGTAGCGGGCGACCACGCTGCCGGCGACGACGCCGACCAGGATCGGCAGCCACCAGACCCGAAGGATCGCAAGATCGACGGCGCCGCGCTTGTAATGCGCTTGGAACGAACGGATCGAAGTCGGGATGATGACAGCGAGCGAAGTGCCGATGCAGAGCGGCATGCGCACCTCGAGCGGCACACCGGCGATGCGGAAGCACTCGTAGAATACCGGCACCAGAATCGCGCCGCCGCCAATGCCGAACACGCCGGCCAAAAATCCGGAGAGCGCGCCGGTTGCGATCAGCAACAGCGCGAGTTCGACGATCTCCTTGATATCGAGTCCTGCAATCACCCCTGACCTGCCCCGGCGGTGGTCGCAACTTCTCCGATGCATCGCTCGGACAGCTGCCCGCAATGCTCTAGGCGATCTGATTTGTCGGGTCGACCGCCGCATCGGCGGTCTGGGGTGGGATGCAGGCTGCGCATATCCGCCCGTCTCGCGAAAAATCGGTGCGCTTGGCGGAAATTGGAAATTGCTCGCTGATCAGCCCTGCCGGTTCGAACGTCAGGAATGACTGGTTCGAACCCTGGTTGGCCTGTGGCGGCTTAGAGCCGTTCCAATAGTAATTTCAATGCGCCGCAGCTTTGGGGCAAGACCTGAATTTTGGTTCTGTCTTTAGCCGGTGCGCCATGGCCCTGGTATACCAAGCCGCCGATTGGCCTTGTTACATCAAGGGCCTAGAGCTGAACCCAAGTTCGATCTATGGCGATTTGGTGATTGCGCAGGTGAAATCGACTCCGTAAATAGAGCCGACCTTTCGCGATCCCCGCGCGCCCATGCTGGGCCGCAATAAAGCAATCGAAGCCCATGACCGCACGGATCGAACGACCGCTTTCGCCACACATGCAAGTCTACCGCTGGACGTTGACGATGGCGCTCTCCATCGTTCATCGCGCCACCGGGATTGCCCTCTACGCCGGAACGCTGCTGCTGGCCTGGTGGCTGATTGCGGCGGCCTCGGGCCCCGCCGCCTATAGCCACGTCCAGGCCTTCACCGGCAGCATCATCGGCCGGCTGATCGTGTTCGGCTTCACCTGGGCGCTGATGCACCACATGCTCAGCGGCATCCGGCATTTCGTCTGGGACCTCGGCTACGGCTTCAAGGCCAATGAGCGCGAAGCGTTGACCTGGGGCGCGTTGATCGGTGGCATCGTGCTCACGGTCCTCGTCTGGATCATCGCCTACGCGATCGGAGGCGGACGATGAGTTTCGACGAATCCCACGGCTCTCCGAAGGGTTCCTCCATGCGCACCCCGCTCGGCCGCGTGCGCAATCTCGGCGCGGCGCATTCGGGCACGTCCGA
Organism: Bradyrhizobium sp. Kon69; assembly: GCF_055807515.1. Lineage (NCBI taxonomy): Bacteria > Pseudomonadati > Pseudomonadota > Alphaproteobacteria > Hyphomicrobiales > Nitrobacteraceae > Bradyrhizobium > Bradyrhizobium sp. Kon69. The sequence goes on from NZ_JBVVOS010000010.1 coordinate 197,478, forward strand.
TTTCTGGCGCCAGCGCATCACCGGCGTCGCCATGACGCTGCTGATGATCCCCGTGATCGTGATCGTGATGATGCTGCTCGGCCGCAACCAGGCCGGCGCCGCACAGATCCTGGGCTCGCTGCCGGTCGCGGTGATCCTGCTGCTCTTCATCTTCGCCAGCGCCTGGCACATGAAGATCGGCATGCAGGTCGTGATCGAGGACTACATTCATAACGAGAAGCTGAAGCTCATCTCGATCATGCTCAACAACTTCTTCTCGTTCGCCGTGGCGCTCGCCTCGACCTACGCGATCCTGAAACTTTCCTCCGGAGTCTAACCCATGGCCACAGAGACCAATGGCAAGGGCAACGGCGCTCCCGCCACCAACGGCAAAGCCTATCCGATCGAAGACCACACCTATGATGTCGTCGTGGTCGGCGCCGGCGGCGCGGGCTTGCGCGCCGTGGTCGGCTGCAGCGAAGCCGGCCTCCGCACCGCCTGCATCACCAAAGTGTTTCCGACCCGCTCGCACACCGTCGCGGCGCAGGGCGGCATCTCGGCGTCGCTCGGAAACATGCACAAGGACGACTGGCGCTGGCACATGTACGACACCGTGAAGGGGTCGGATTGGCTGGGCGACCAGGACGCGATCGAATACATGGTGCGCAACGCGCCCGAGGCAGTCTACGAGCTCGAGCATTGGGGCGTGCCGTTCTCGCGCACCGAAGACGGCAAGATCTACCAGCGTCCGTTCGGCGGCATGACGATGGACTACGGCAAGGGCCAGGCGCAGCGCACCTGCGCCGCCGCCGACCGCACCGGCCACGCCATGCTGCACACGATGTACGGCCAGTCGCTGCGCCACGCGGCCGAGTTTTTCATCGAGTTCTTTGCCATCGACCTGATCATGGACGACCAGGGCACCTGCCGCGGCGTCATCGCGCTCAAGCTCGACGACGGCACGCTGCACCGCTTCCGCGCCCAGACCGTGATTCTCGCGACCGGCGGCTATGGCCGCGCCTATGCGTCCTGCACCTCGGCGCACACCTGCACCGGCGATGGCGGCGGCATGGTCCTGCGCGCCGGCCTGCCGATGCAGGACATGGAGTTCGTGCAGTTCCACCCGACCGGCATCTACGGCTCGGGCTGTCTCGTCACTGAAGGCGCGCGCGGCGAAGGCGGTTATCTCGTCAACTCCGAGGGCGAGCGCTTCATGGAGCGCTATGCGCCCTCGGCGAAGGATCTGGCCTCGCGTGACGTCGTCTCGCGCGCGATGACCATCGAGATCCGGGAGGGGCGCGGCGTCGGCAAGAAGAAGGACCACATCTTCCTTCATCTCGATCATCTCGATCCCGCCGTGCTGGCCGAGCGCCTGCCGGGCATCTCGGAATCCGCAAAGATCTTCGCCAATGTCGACGTGACGCGCGAACCGATCCCGATCGTGCCGACCGTGCACTACAACATGGGTGGTATCCCGACGAACTATCACGGCGAAGTCCTGACCAAGAAGGACGGCGACGACAACGCCATCATCCCGGGCCTGATGGCGATCGGCGAGGCCGCTTGCGTTTCCGTGCACGGCGCCAACCGCCTCGGCTCCAACTCGCTGATCGACCTCGTCGTGTTCGGCCGCGCCGCGGCGCTGCGCCTCGCCGAGAAGCTCACGCCGAACGCCAGCCAGCCGGAGCTGCCGGCGAATTCGTCCGACCTGGCGCTCGGCCGGCTCGACCATTATCGCTACGCCTCCGGCGGCACGCCGACCGCCAAGCTGCGCGAAGGCATGCAGCACGTGATGCAGAACAATTGCGCGGTGTTCCGCACCGGCGACATCCTGAGCGAAGGCCAGAACCTGATCGAGAAGGTCCATAGCGGCATCACCGACATCGCCGTGTCCGACCGCTCGCTGGTGTGGAATTCCGACCTGATTGAGACGCTCGAATTCGACAATCTGATCGCGCAGGCGGTGGTGACGATGAACTCGGCCGCCAACCGCACCGAGAGCCGCGGCGCGCATGCCCGCGAGGATTTCTCCGACCGCGACGACAAGAACTGGATGAAGCACACGCTGGCCTGGCTGGAAGATTCCGGCAAGGTCAAGATCGAGTACCGCCCGGTTCACGACTACACCATGACCAACGACGTCCAGTACATCCCGCCGAAAGCTCGCGTTTACTAAACGGCGCGCGTGTACTGAACGAACAGCGAAAGCTTTATCGAAATGGTTGAATTCGCACTTCCGAAGAACTCCAAGATCAGCGGCGGCAAGACCTGGCCGAAGCCCGCGGGCGCGACTGAAACTCGCGAATTCCGCGTCTATCGCTGGAACCCGGACGACGGCAAGAATCCCAGCGTCGACACCTATTATGTCGACACCCATGATTGCGGGCCGATGGTGCTGGACGGCCTGATCTGGATCAAGAACAACATCGACCCGTCGCTGACCTTCCGCCGCTCCTGCCGCGAAGGCGTCTGCGGCTCCTGCGCGATGAACATCGACGGCCAGAACACGCTGGCCTGCACCCGCTCGATGCACGACGTGAAGGACGGCGCGGTGAAGATCAATCCGCTGCCGCACCAGCCTGTCGTGAAGGACCTCATCCCCGACCTCACCAATTTCTACGCGCAGTACGCTTCGGTCGAGCCGTGGCTGAAGACGACCTCGCCGACGCCGCAGAAGGAATGGAAGCAGAGCCACGAAGACCGCGAGAAGCTCGACGGGCTCTACGAGTGCATCCTCTGCGCCTGCTGCTCGACCTCGTGCCCGAGCTATTGGTGGAACAGCGAGCGCTATCTCGGTCCCGCCGCGCTGCTCCAGGCCAACCGCTGGGTGTCGGATTCGCGGGATGAAGCCACCGGCGAGCGGCTCGACAATCTCGAGGACCCGTTCCGCCTCTATCGCTGCCACACCATCATGAACTGCGCCAAGGCCTGCCCGAAGGGCCTCAACCCGGCGGAAGCCATCGCCGAGCTCAAGCTCAAGATGGTCGAGCGCCAGATCTAGGCGTCATTCATGCTGCGATCCCCGGCCGGAATGGCCGGGGCATTCTACGGCGGGCGCGTATTCGAGCAGATTTTGCCTCCGCCCCTGCGCGGGCAAGCCGACGACTTGCAACCTCAGGTTCCCGCCACAAGCCGCTTCCTTCCCGGCGCGAAATTCAAGTAAGCTCTCCGGTGTGGGACCGGAGCGACCGTGCAGGGCGCACAACGCAATTCGCTGAGATTGCTGCAGTGGATGATGGCTGCGTCCCTGGCGCTGCCGATTGCGCTGTTCGCGATCGCCGCCTCGATCTCCTACACCTCGACCAAAGACATCGCCGACCGCGAGATCGAGCGCACCCTCGATGTCGCGCATGAGCATGCGCTCAAGGTGTTCGAGACCATCGACCGCAGCCTCGCCGAGATCAACGAGGTGGTGCGCGGCATGCCCGACGACATCATCCGCTCGCGCGAGCCGGCCCTGCACCGCCGCCTGAAGCAGCTGACCGATTCGCTGCCGCAGCTCAAATCGGCCTGGATCTTCGATGCGGACGGAAAGTCGCTGGTCAACAGCCTGGCCTCGCCGCCGCCGGCGCAGAGCTTTGCGGACCGTGACTACTTTGCCGCCCATGTCGACCAGACCATCGGCAGCTACATCGGAGTCCCGCTGACGCCGCGCCAGCCCTATCAGGGCGCGCGCTTCTTCGGGGTCAGCCGCCGCCGCGGCTCCGACGACGGCAGCTTCATCGGCGTGATCCAGGCCTCCGTCCTGCCGGAATATTTCGAGAGCTTTTACGCCAGGATCGGCTCCGATCCCGGCAGCTTCCTCGCCATGGCACGCACCGACGGCGTGGTGCTGGCGCATCTTCCGCGGCTGGACCGCGACCTCAGGCTCGATCCCAACGGTCCGGTCGGCCGCAGCATCGCAGCTCACCCCGAGCATGGCCTCATCACCATCGCCTGGCCATCGGACCAGGTCGAGCGGCGCATCGGCTACCGACGCATCGCCGAATACCCGATCTATGTCAGCGCGGGGTTGGAGACTTCGGCAATCCGCGCGCGCTGGTTCGCCACCATGGGCCAGCATCTGGTGTTCGGCATTCCCGCCACCGCGCTGCTGTTTCTGCTGCTGGCGTTCGCGTTCCGGCGCACCCAGCATCTCCAGGCCGAGGCCGCCGCGCGGCGCGAAGCCGAGGAGGCGCTCAAGCACAGCCAGCGCCTGGAGGCGCTCGGCCAGCTCACCGGCGGCGTCGCGCACGACTTCAACAACCTCCTGACCGTGATTCGCGCCTCGGTCGACCTGCTGAACCGGCCGCAGCTGAGCGAGGAGCGGCGCCAGCGCTACATCACCGCCATCGCGGACGCGGTCGGGCGCGCGGCCAAGCTGACCTCGCAGCTGCTCGCATTCGCGCGGCGCCAGACCTTGAAGCCGGAAGTGTTCGACGTCGGCGCGCGGCTGCAGTCGCTGAACGACATGCTCGCGACGCTGCTCGGACCCGCGATCGAAATCGCGATGCGGCTGCCGGCCGAGCCCTGCCTCGTCAATGCCGATGCCAGCCAGTTCGAGACGGCGCTGATCAACATGGCGACCAATGCGCGCGATGCCATGCACGGCAAGGGCAGGATCGTCTTCAACGTCGAGGCCGCGGCGACCATTGCGGACACGCGGGCTCCCGTCTCGGGCAACCCTGATCTTTCAGGCAGCCAAGACCTTCCTGGCAAACATGGCTTCGTCGGCATTGCCGTCAGCGACACCGGCATCGGCATTCCGGCTGCGAGGCTGGAGCGCATCTTCGAGCCGTTCTTCACCACCAAGCAGGTCGGCCACGGCACCGGTCTCGGCCTGTCGCAGGTGTTCGGCTTCGCCCGGCAGTCCGGCGGCGAGGTGACAGTCACCAGCGAGGTCGGCCACGGCAGCACCTTCTCGCTCTATCTGCCGCGCGTGGCGCCGCATTTGCTGCCGCAGCGGCAGGCACCGAACACGGCGCCGGCCGTGGCCGGCAGCGGCATGTCGGTGCTGCTGGTCGAGGACAATATCGAGCTCGCCAATTTCGCGGCCGACGGCCTCACCGAGCTCGGCTACAGCATCACGCTGGTCGACAATGCAACCGACGCACTCGCCGAGCTGGTCATGGATTCCGATCGCTTCGATGTCGTTTTCTCGGACATCGTGATGCCCGGCATGACCGGTCTCGATCTCGCGCAGGCGGTCCGCGACCGCGGCATCGGCGTGCCGGTGGTGCTGACCACCGGCTACAGCGAGGCGCTGTCCCAGGACGGCAAGGTCGATTTCGAGCTCGTGCAGAAGCCCTACGCGATCGATCAGCTGTCGCGCGTGCTGCACCGGCTCGCACGGCGCCGGGTGCGCGACGGCGCCGCCGAATGAGCTGACGCCGGGAACCGGCGGGAACCTTTTGATTTCTCTTGCGTTATCCGGCCATGCAAAAGCCGGCCGGAAAGCGCGAATCGGGCAAGAAGCCGCCCATTGTCGAAATCGTCGGCGAGACCGGCGAGGAAGTGGCTCCGCCGCCGCCCGAGCTCGTCGAGCCCGACCCGGCGCTGTCGCCCGAAGAGGCCGAGCAGGCCCGCAAGGACTATCTCCTCACCCGCTTCTGGATCAGCGCGCGCGGCTTCTGGGGCCGCAACGGCGACCGGCTGGCATGGCTCTACTCCATCGGCCTCGGCGTGCTGATCGTCCTGACCGTCGGTTTCCAATACGGCATCAATGTCTGGAATCGGGCGATCTTCGACGCGATCGAGAAGCGCGAGGCGTCCACCGTCTTCCATCTCACCGCGGTGTTCTTTCCGCTCGCGATCGGCAGCATCGTGCTCGGCGTGGCACAAGTGTTCGCGCGCATGGGCATCCAGCGGCGCTGGCGAGCCTGGCTGACGGCCAGCGTGCTGACGCGCTGGCTCGGCAACGGCCGCTATTACCAGCTCAATCTCGTCAGCGGCGACCACAAGAATCCGGAATACCGGATCGCGGAGGATCTGCGCGTCGCGACCGATTCGCCGGTAGATTTTCTGGCCGGTGTGACGTCCGCGCTGCTGTCGGCCGCGACCTTCATCGTCGTGCTCTGGACCATCGGCGGCGCGCTCACCGTCACCCTTGCAGGATCGTCGGTGACCATTCCCGGCTTCCTGGTGATCGCCGCGATGCTTTATGCGGGACTCGCATCGGGCTCGATCCTGGTGATTGGCCGCCAATTCGTGCAGGTCTCCGAGGACAAGAACCAGGCCGAGGCCGATTTCCGCTACACGCTGACGCGCGTGCGCGAGAACGGCGAGAGCATCGCGCTGCTCGGCGGCGAGGAGGAGGAGCGCGACGGCATCGACCGCAATTTCACCAACGTGCTGCGGCAATGGGCGCGGCTCGCGGGTCAGCACATGCGCACCACGCTGGTGTCGCAGGGGTCGAGCCTCGTTGCGCCGGTCGTGCCGCTGCTGCTCTGTGCGCCAAAATTCCTCGACGGCAGCATGACGCTGGGGCAGGTGATGCAGGCGGCTTCCGCCTTCACCATCGTGCAGAGCGCGTTCGGCTGGCTGGTCGACAATTATCCGCGGCTTGCCGACTGGAATGCCTGCGCGCGCCGCATCGCCTCGCTGATGATGTCGCTCGACGGCCTCGAGCGCGCCGAGCAGGGCGACGGAATCGGCCGCATCAAGCGCGGCGAGACCAGCAACGACGCCATGCTGGAGATGAAGGATCTTTCCGTCACGCTCGATGACGGCACCGCCGTGGTCGGCGAGACCGAGGTGGTGATCGAGCGTGGCGAGCGGCTGCTGGTCGCCGGCGAATCCGGCACCGGCAAGAGCACGCTGGTGCGCGCCATCGCCGGGCTCTGGCCGTGGGGTGGCGGCAGCGTCAATTTCCATCCCGACCGGCGGCTCTTCATGCTGCCACAGCGACCATACGTGCCGTCCGGCTCCTTGCGCCGCGCGGTCGCCTATCCCGGCGCGGAAGATGACTGGACCGTCGAGGAGATCGGCGAGGCCCTGCACAAGGTCGGTCTCGACCATCTCAAGGAGAAGATCGAGGAAGAAGCACCGTGGGACCAGACGCTGTCCGGCGGGGAGAAGCAGCGCCTCGCCTTCGCGCGGCTCTTGCTGCACAACCCTGACATCGTCGTGCTCGACGAGGCGACCTCGGCGCTCGACGAGAAGAGCCAGGACAAGATGATGAAGATGATTACCGACGAGCTGCCGAAGGCCACCATCGTCAGCGTCGCGCATCGCGTCGAGCTGGAAGCCTTCCACAGCCGCAAGATCGTGCTGGAGCGCCGCAAGGGCGGCGCAAAACTCGTCAGCGACATCGAGCTGATCCCGCGCAAAGGCAAGCGCAAGCTGCTCGGCCGCTTCCTGCGCCAGCGCAAGGCGCCGAAAAAGGCGGCGTGACCTGTAGCCCGGATGGAGCGCAGCGCAATCCGGGAAAGTCTGTCCGCGCGGCAAGACCCCCGGATTACGCTGCGCTCCATCCGGCTACCGAACCTCTCGTGAACGATTGGAGTCCCCGGAAAAACCGGCTATGCATGCGCCGCTTGCAATGAGGACCGCCGCTTGACGACCGACAATGCCCCTTCGTCCGCGCCGTTCGGCGCGTTTGCGCCGAACGCGGCGCAGGCCGCCATCATTCGCCTCGCGACACAGTCGCGGCTGAAGCGTGGAGCGTTCCGGCCGTGGCTGTCGCGATTGGTGAACCTGCTGCGCGGTGGCCCCCTCGACGTGCAGTACCAGGGCGCATCGTTCCGCTTCTATCACCAGGGCAGCGCGACCGAGCGCGGCGCGCTGTTCAATCCCGATTACAATCTCGACGAGCTCGACTTCCTGCGCCAGCACACCCCGGCGGGCGGCGTGTTCGTCGACGTCGGCGCCAATGTCGGCACCTTTGCACTGGTGATGGCGCGACAGGTCGGGCCATCGGGAAAAGTGGTCGCAATCGAGCCGCATCCGATGACGTTTGGACGGCTGTCGTTCAACCGGGCCGCGTCGCAAGCGACGCAGGTGCGCCTGGTGCAGGCGGCCGCCGGCGACAGCGACGGCGAGCTCATGATCGAGAGCGGGGGCGGCAATCTCGGCGCTACGCATGTCGTCACCGGCACGGCCAGCGCGGAGGCGATCAAAGTGCCCTCGCTGCGGTTGACGCGCATTCTCGACGAAGCCGGCGTCACCAATGTGGACGCGTTGAAGATCGACGTCGAGGGCTTCGAGGATCGCGTGCTGATCGGCTTCTTCCGCGACGCGCCGCAATCGCTGTGGCCGCGCGCGGTGGTGATCGAGCATTTGTCACAAAAGGATTGGCGGGAAGATTGTATCGCCGACATGGTCGCGCGCGGCTTTGTGGTTGCGCGCAAGACGCGGAGCAATACGTTCCTGTCGCGTTGACGACGAACGACGGAGGTTACGATGATCGACCATATGGGCTTCCCGGTCTCCGACTATGAGCGCGCCAAGGCGTTCTATGCCAAGGCATTGGCCCCGCTCGGCTACGGCCTGATCATGGAGGTCACGCAGGAGCAGACCGGACACGATCCAGCCGCCGGCTTCGGCGCCGATGGCAAGCCGGATTTCTGGATCGGCGGCGAGGGCGCGCTGAACAAGCCGGTGCATGTCGCGATCCTGGCAAAGGACCGCGCCGCTGTGGATGCGTTTTACAAGGCGGCGATTGCGGCGGGCGGGCGCGACAACGGGCCGCCGGGCATTCGGGCGCATTACCATCCGACCTATTACGGCGCCTTCGTGCTCGACCCCGACGGACACAACATCGAGGCGGTTTGCCACGCGCCGGAATAGATAAGTTCCATCCCTCGGCCGGAACCTCGTTCCGCGCGCGCCGTTGTCGTCCCTTGCAAGAAGGAGCACGACATGGCCAACGACAATGCCCGCGATATCGATCGCGTATGGGATCTGATGAAGACGATCGGATTCGCGATGCTGGTGACGCGCGATGGCGACAAGCTCCGCGCGCGGCCGATGAGCGCATATCTCGATCGCAACGCGGACACGATATATTTCCTCACCGACGCGCGGCGTCACAAGGACGAGGAGATCGCGCGCAATCCGTCCATCAACCTGTCGTTCGCGGATGCGGGCAGCCAGAAATACGTGTCGCTGACGGGCACCGCTGTCGTTTCCAATGACCGCGCGAAGATCAAGGAGCTGTTCTCGACGCCGGCCAAGGCGTGGTGGGACTCTGCGGAAGATCCCAACATCCGCGTGCTCAAGGTCACGCCCGACGATGCCGAGTTCTGGGACTCGCCCGGCACCGTGATCTCCTATGTGAAGATGGCGGCCGCGGCAGTGACGAACACGCGGCCCGATCTCGGCGACAACCGCAAGGTCTCAATGTAATGCCGATCGAGCCGCCCGAGATTCCGCCGTCGACGCCGGGCACACCTACCGAGCCACCGCCGGGGATTCCGCCGGGCAATCCGCAGCCTGAAATCGCGCCGCCGGTGCGCGAGCCCGGCTCGCCAGCGCCGCCCGACGAATTACCGGGCCGCATGCCCGAAGAGATTCCATCACGCGGACCGAACGGACCGCTCACGCCGAATCCCGCGACGGACGCAAGTCCGCCGCGGGATCTCGCATGAGGCGACGCATCACATCCAAGGCAATTGCAACCTGCGTCTGAATGCGCAATGAACGTCACCATAGTGAGGTGATTTGCGTGCAGAAATAAATCGGGCCGCGTGCGCTTCGTCCGCCACAATCCGGCCTAACGCGTAGCTGTTCATCCCAACACTTCGTCAAAGAACCTTCCGGGGAAGTTCACCATCATGACTAATCTTCGTTTCGTGCTGCTTGCCACCACGGCTCTGACCGCGATGCAATTCGCAAGCTCCGCATCGCATGCGCAAGGCGCGCCGCCGCTCGTCGTCGCGCAGGCGCAGCCACAAGAGACCGGCCCTGACGGAAAACCGAAGCAGCCGCCGAAGGGACCGCCAGCGGCCGCGCCGCCTGCGGCGCCCGCGCGCCCGGCCGCACCGCCGCCCGCAGCTGCACCGCCCCATCCGCCCGCGGCACCTCCGCCGGCTGCCGCACCGCCGCGCCCCGCAGCTCCGCCGCCGCCTCCGCCGCCACCTGCGGCCCGTCCGGCACCGCCCCCGCCACCGCCTGCGGCCCCGAAGCCGCCGTCGCCGCCCCCGGCTGCGGCTCCGCAACAGCATGCGCCGCCTCCTGCACCGCCCGCGGCACGCCCGGCTCCCACGCCCCCGGCACCGCCGCCCGCCGCGGCACCGCAGCAGCACGCACCCACACCTCCGCCTCAGACGCCGCCCGCGGCTCGTCCGGCTCCCACACCGCCCGCCGCCGCTCCGCAGCAGCACGCACCGACACCTCCGCCGCCTCCTGCGGCCGGTCCTTCGGGACGGCCTGCGCCTGCACCGACAGCAACGCCTCCGGCATCTGCTGCTCCCGCAGCGCGCCCGGCAACGCCTGCTGCCCCGACCGCCACGCCTGCTCCGACAGCAACACCTGCGCCGACCGCAACGCCGGCTCCGGGCAGCACACCAGGCACGCCGCCGACTGGACGCCCCGGTGCGCCGCCCCCCGGCGGACGTCCTGGCGCACCCCCGGCTGCAGGATCAGCGACACCTGCTCCGGGCGCCACGCCCGCGCCGACGACCACCCCGACCCCCGGTGGCGCTCCGACGCCCCCGCCCGGACGTCCCGGTGCGGGACCCACGCCCGCTCCTGGCGCGACCCCGGCTCCAGCCGCGACGCCAACCCCAGGCCAGCAGGGAGGAACGCCTCCTGCTGGCGCGCCCGCTGCCGGAACTCCGCCGACCCAGCCGCAGGCAGGCGCCCCGCCCCGGCCGCCGGCTCCCCCCGCCGGCGCCGCGGCACCGAGCACCGTCTCGGGCTCCGCGGCCGCAACGCCTCCGCCCAACAGGGCGCAATACGCGCCGCCGACGGTTGCACCGGCTTTCCGAACCGCGCCGAGGATCGCAGCACCGCTGCCGCCAGCACCGCGTCCGCCGCAGCGTGACCTCACGCCGCTCGCGATCGGTGCAGGCGTGGTGGCCGGCGCCGTGATCGGAGCCACCATCGCCGACCTCCACAATCAGCGGCGCGAATCTGTCGAAGGCGGTCGCACCGTCTACACCGAGCCGGACCGCATCATCATCCGCGATCCCGGCGGGCAGGCCTACGTCCGCGGCAACGATCTCTATCGCTTCCGCTATGGCGCCCGCGACATCCGCACCGAGACTGTCGGCGCGGATACCCGCACCGTGGTGATCCGTCCCGACGGCAGCGAGATCATCACGACGGTCGGTCCGGACGGTCGATTGCTGCGACGCATCCGCAGGGATCCCCGCGGGCGCGAGCTCATCATCATCGACAACAGCTACCGCGATCCGCAGTCGGTCGGCGGCTTCTATGTCGACGCGCCGCCGCCGGTCGTGAACATTCCCTACGACCGCTATATCGTCGACGCCCAGGAGGCGTCGCCGGACGTGATCTACCAGACCATGCAGGCACCGCCGGTGCAGCGGATCGATCGACGTTATACGCTCGACGAAATCCGCTACAGCCCCAATGTTCGCATGCAGATGCCGAGCGTCGACGTCAACTCGATCACCTTCGAGACGGGTTCGTGGACGATCCCCCAGGATCAGGCGGCCAAGCTGCAAGTGATCGCCGACGGTCTCAATCAGGCGATCCAAGCCAACCCGCGCGCGGTGTTCCTGATCGAGGGACACACTGACGCGGTCGGCAACGACGTCGACAATTTGTCATTGTCGGACCGTCGTGCGCAGTCCGCAGCCGAATTGCTGACCCAGCAATTCGGCGTGCCGTCCGAGAACCTGACGTCGCAGGGCTATGGCGAGCAGTATCTCAAGGAGCAGACGCAAGGACCGAGCGCGATCAACCGGCGCGTCACCGTCCGCAACATCACGCCGCTGCTCAACGGCGGCCAGGCCTCGCTGCCGCCGCCCCCGCCCGGCACCGCGCCGCCGCGCTAAGGCGAAGCACAAAATGAATGGCCGGGAGCAATCCCGGCCATTTTTGTTTCTGTCATTGCGAGGAGCGAAGCGACGAAGCAATCCAGACTATCGCTGCGGGAAGACTCTGGATTGCTTCGCTTCGCTCGCAATGACGAATGAGGCAGCAATCCCCGAGCGCGTCAGCCCTTGTCGTTCTCGAGCTTGAAGATCTGCGAGCCTTCACTGCCCGACAACAGGCCCGTGTCGCTGTAGAGCTTCAGCTTGGCGCGGGTGTCGTTGATGTCGAGGTTGCGCATGGTGAGCTGACCGATGCGATCGGCCGGCGTGAACGCCGCGTCCTCGACCTTCTCCATGCTGAGCCGCTCCGGCGCATAGGTGAGGTTCGGGCTTTCCGTGTTGAGGATCGAGTAGTCGTTGCCACGGCGCAGCTCCAGCGCCACCTCGCCGGTGACGGCGCGGGCGACCCAGCGCTGCGCGGTCTCACGCAACATCAGAGCCTGTGAATCGAACCAGCGGCCCTGATAGAGCAGGCGTCCGAGGCGCATGCCGCTGATGCGGTACTGCTCGATGGTGTCCTCGTTGTGGATGCCGGTGACGAGGCGCTCATAGGCGATGTGCAGCAGCGCCATGCCGGGCGCTTCATAGATGCCGCGGCTCTTGGCTTCGATGATGCGGTTCTCGATCTGGTCGCTCATGCCGAGGCCGTGACGGCCGCCGATCGCGTTGGCTTCGAGGAACAGCGCGACGGGATCGCTGAAGGTCTGGCCGTTCAGCGCCACCGGCTGACCTTCCTCGAAACGCACCACGACCTTCTCGGCCTTGACGCTGCAGTCGTCACGCCAGAACGGCACGCCCATGATCGGGTTGACGATCTTGATGCCGCTGTCGAGGCTCTCGAGATCCTTGGCCTCGTGCGTGGCGCCGAGCAGATTGCTGTCGGTCGAATAGGCCTTCTCGGCGCTCATCTTGTAGGCAAAACCCTGGGCGGTCATGAACGCCGACATCTCGGCGCGGCCGCCGAGCTCGTCGATGAACTGCTGATCGAGCCAGGGCTTGTAGATGCGCAGGCCCGGATTGGTCAGCAGGCCGTAGCGATAGAAGCGCTCGATGTCGTTGCCCTTGAAGGTCGAGCCGTCGCCCCAGATGTTGACGCCGTCCTCCTTCATCGCCGCGACCAGCATCGTGCCGGTGACGGCGCGCCCCAATGGCGTGGTGTTGAAATAGGTGATGCCGCCGGTCGAGATATGGAAGGCGCCGGACTGGATCGCGGCGATACCTTCATGGACGAGCTGCGTGCGGCAATCGACCAGCAGCGCTTTCTCCGCGCCGAACTCCATCGCCTTGCGCGGAATCTCGTTGTAATCGGATTCGTCGGGCTGGCCGAGATTGGCGGTATAGGCGTAGCAGCGGGCGCCCTTCTGCTTCATCCAGAGCAGCGCGGCGCTGGTGTCGAGACCGCCCGAAAACGCGATGCCGACTTTCTCGCCCTTGGGCAGGCTTTTCAGGATCGTGGTCATGGGGCTTCCAATCGGTCTCGAAGGGCGGATGTCGTTTCACGGGTTGACCGCGCGAATATCAAATTTCGCGGGGCTCGGCACCCCTTTAATGGCTCAAACTGAGGACTCGGCACTCGACTTGCTGCCGAACAGGCGCTGGCGCAGCCGGTAGGCGGGCATGTTCAGCCGGGTCAGGGCGGCATCGACCGCCTCGTCCGAAAACCGGGTCCGCGGCCAGCGGTAGATCAGCGCGTAGGCAAACCAGATCACGACGAAGGTGACGAGGCCGGCGATCGAGACATCGGTGAAGAAGTGGCCGCCAAAGGCCATCCGCAGGCCGCTGGTCACGAGGCCGAACACCACGGCTCCGGCATAAGCGAGCGGCCGCCACGGCGGCGGCGCCAGTGCGGCGGGCGCCAGCGTCCAGAATGCGGTCGCGCCCTCGCCCGAGAAGAACGAGCAGTTGCGCGCACAGCCGCCGCGCGGATCCCACCACGGCACGAACTGCTGATCGCCGGCAAACTGCGTCACCACCACCGGACGCGGCCGGCCCCAATAGGACTTGAAGGCGAGATTGGTAAGGATGCCGGCTGATAGGATGATCGTGACCAGCAGGAAGACGATCGCGCGCCCGGATACCATCAGCGGGCGGTCGGGCCGGACCATCTTGACCACGAGCGCGACCAGCGCAGGCAGCACGAACGCCCAGGCGACCCACATCGCGGCATCGCGCGCGATGCCGGCCCAATCGTTCAGCTTGAGCGGAAACGACTTCGTCGCGGGGTCGAAGAACAGCGCGGCGAGCTTGAGATCAAGCTCGGGATAGAGGCCGAAAACGACGCCGATCACGAGCCACAGCGCCAGGGCGATGAAGAGTCCAGTCCGGTTCATGGCGCGCGGTTTAGCCGAGTGAGAAGGGGATGAAAACCCCGGGACAAGTCAGAAACTCACCGCGCATCCGGTCTTGAATTCGACGGCAGCGGCGGAGGCGGCTGGCGCGGCAGCGGCGGATTGCGCCAGGCGCCGGCGTTGCGGCCGGCGATCAGCCAGTAGACGACACCGGCGACGATGCCGGCGCCGGTCATGATCTCGAGATGGCGGCGCACGATGCCTTCGAACTGCAAGGTGTCGGAGTGAAAGGGAACGAGCCCGAGATAGCAGGCGAGCCCCACGACGCCGCCGCCTACGGCATAGGCAAGCGCGCTACGGATGTAGAGCGCCTCGGTGATCGCGACGATCACCGCCGCCGGCACCAGCGCAAAGCCGGAGACGAAGATGAAGCCGAACCCGAGCACGATATCGATCGTGCCCTGATCGACGGGACCTGCGCCGAGGTCGGCGAACTCCGGAAACAACAGCGCGACGACGACGATCATGCCGCCGATGAAGCAGGCGGCGAGAAAGCCGATGAAGATGACGATGAGGCGGCCGATCAGGGACATCACACCACCCTCGCCGTCATTGCGAGCGTAGCGAAGCAATCCAGTCTGCCTCTGCGGAAAGACTCTGGATTGCTTCGCTGCGCTCGCAATGACGAGGATGCGAGAGCATTTGCGCGCATCAACTCAATCCGTCATCGCCATGGCGCGTAGCGTCTGGCGTTCACGGGCCGAGAGCTTTTCCGTCTCCGACTTGAGCTGGCCACAGGCGGCGAGGATGTCGCGGCCGCGCGGGGTGCGCACCGGCGAGGAATAGCCGGCGTTGAAGACGTACTCCGAGAATTTCTCGATCTGGTCCCAGTCCGAGCACTCATAGGCGGTGCCGGGCCAGGGGTTGAACGGGATCAGATTGATCTTGGCGTGAATGCCCTTGAGCATCTTCACCAGCAGCTTGGCGTCGTCGAGCGAATCGTTGACGCCCTTGAGCATCACGTATTCGAAGGTGATGCGGCGCGCGTTCGAGGCGCCGGGATAATCACGGCAGGCCTGCAGCAATTCCTTGATCGGATATTTGCGGTTGAGCGGCACCAGCTCGTTGCGCAGCTCGTCGCGCACCGCATGCAGCGAGATCGCGAGCATCACGCCAATTTCCTCGCCCGCGCGCACGATGTTCGGCACCACGCCCGAAGTCGACAGCGTGATGCGGCGGCGGGAGATGCCGATGCCTTCGTTGTCGCCGACGATGAGCAGCGCATCGCGCACCGCATCGAAATTGTAGAGCGGCTCGCCCATGCCCATCATCACGATGTTGGTGACGCGACGCGTACCGTCTTCGCGATCGGCCCAGTCGTTCAGACGATCCCGCGCGACCATCACCTGTCCGACGATCTCGCCGGCGGTGAGGTTGCGCACCAGGCGCTGCGTGCCGGTGTGACAGAACGAGCAGTTCAGCGTGCAGCCGACCTGCGAGGAGACACACAGCGTGCCGCGATCGGTTTCCGGGATGTAGACGCACTCGACTTCATGCGCCCGCTCGACATTGTCGCCGCTCGGCAGCCGCAGCAGCCATTTGCGTGTGCCGTCGTTGGAGATCTGCTCGGCCACGACTTCGGGCCGGTCGACGGTGAAATGTTGCGCGAGCTCGGCGCGAATGCCCTTCGAGACCGACGTCATCTCTTCGAAATTCTGGACGCCACGGAAATACATCCAGTGCCACAGCTGCTGCACACGCATCTTGCGCTGCGCCGGTGCAACGCCGATCTCGCCGAGGCGATCGGCGAGCTCGGTGCGCGACAGGCCGATCAGCGACGGCCTCGCCGGCGGCACATAGGTTTCGAGCGGAGTCTTCTCCACCAGCGTTGCGTTGTGCGGCTCGATCATCGGTTGCATGGAATGGCCTGATCAGGTGGTCGTTCCGGGATGGTCCGAAGGACCGGACCCGGAACCGCGAGATTCTCAGGTGCGCAATTGCGCACCATAGTTCGATGCTCCGCATCACCCCGGAATGACAGGAGAAAATCTGGAACGCGCCCTATATAGCAACCGGAACCGCCGATTGCGACCTTATCGACCGCAGCCTTAACGCCTGCAATCCTGGGAGATCCGGTCAAGCGCCTGGGCGAGGCCCTTCAGCGAAAAGGTGTCGGTCGTCTCGGTCCCCTTGGACGAGATGCCCTTGACCACGAGATCGGCGGATTTGCGCATGGCCTCGACCATCCGCTCTTCCTCGGCCGCGTTCTTGATCCAGAGACCGTCGCCCTGCGAGTACATGGCGAACGCGGCGCCGCCGACCTCGACCGAGGATTCAGAGCCCGGCTTCAGCGCGTAGCCGATCATGACCGAGACTTCGTTGTTGACCTTCTCCGCCGGGCGGGTGGAGACGAAGGCATAGGCAGGATCGCGCGGCCGATTCGGCGGGTTGGTCTTCGACGACGACGGCTTGGCCAGCGCGAAGCAGACCTTTTTGCCATTGGGCGCAGCCGAATAGGCGCCCCAGGTGCCGAACTGACCGATCAGGGTCGGCTCGGCGCCGCCCGCAACCGCCGCGTGCGGGGCCGCCGGTTTGCTCTCGGGCTTGGCAACCGTCTTTCCAGTGGTATTGGCCACCGGCGCAGCCGGTTTCGGGGCAGCCTCTTTCGGTGCAGCCTTGGGCGCAGGTTGCGCCGTCTGCGCCCGCGCGGAATCGATGATCCCACAGGCCGCCACGCCCGTCATCAAAGCTAAAATCAGCACCCGCCACATGCTGGAGTGGTTCCCTCAATATTGTGACTGGAAGATGGCCCGGTCGCGCATTGTCCCCGCGGCAGGGATAGCCGGGAAAGTCCAATTTGGGAAGGCAGTTAGCGAAGCTCGCGGCGACTAGGCCCTGGATCGCGCGCACGCTGCTCCGCCCATTGCGCGTCGGTCCAGCGCAACAAATCCTCGGCGCCGGAGCTGCGCAAATGCGCGCCACCGTCGATCACCACCATCTCGCCGTTGATGTAGCCGGCACGATCGGAGACCAGAAAGCTGGCGAGGTCGGCAAGCTCGCCGTGCTCGCCGGCGCGTCCCATCGGGTTGCGCGCGGCCCATCCTTCGTCGCGACCCTCGGGGCGGAGCTGGCCCGAGGCGCCGGCGGTCGGGAACGGTCCCGGCGCGATCGCGACGGTGCGGATGCCCTTCGGGCCCCATTCCACGGCGAGACTTTTGGTCATCGCCAGCACCGCCGACTTCGCCATCGCCGACGGCACGGTGAAGGCGCGGCCGGTGATGGTCGAGGTCGAGAGGATCGAGAGCACGACACCGCCATGCTTGCCGTCGATCCAGCGCTTGCCGGCGGCAAGCGTGCAATACATCGCACCATGCAGCGTCGGCGCGAGGATCGCATCCGCGGCGCGGAATGAGAGATGCTCACTCTGCGCGATGAAAGTCGCAGCCGCGTTGTTGACGAGAATATCGAGCGGCGCCTCGCGCCAGATGGCGCCCATCATCCCATCGACGGCGGCGCCGTCGCGGATATCACAGGCGATCGTCGTGACCTTGCCGCGGGTCTCTTCGCGCATCTCGCTCGCCGCCGCCTCGAGCCGATCGAGCTTGCGGCCGCAGATCACGAGCTCGGCACCGAGCGTGAGGAAGCGACGCCCCATCGCGGCGCCAAGGCCCGAACCGCCGCCGGTGACGAGGATGCGCTTGTCCTTGAGCAGGCCTGTTTCAAACATGGTTTGAACCCTCCCTTTTCTTCTTCCGTCATTGCGAGCGAAGCGAAGCAATCCAGGCTATTTCCGCGGCACGGATTCTGGATTGCTTCGCTGCGCTCGCAATGACGAGGATAGGGCCGAATGCAATTTCAGACAAAGAAACCGGATTGTGGGACCGCGCCAAATCCGGCAGAACCAGCCCAACTATAATTCTGCCTCGAAACGCCAAGTGCTCTCAAGAAGGTGCCGCCATGAAAGCCATCCTCTGCTCGCAATATTGCCAGCCCGACGATCTCGTTCTGGCCGATTTGCCGGATCCGGTGGCCGGTCCCGGCGAAGCCGTGATCGCGATCAAGGCTGCGGCCCTGAACTTCTTCGATATCCTGATGATCCAGGGCAAGTACCAGATCAAGCCGCCGTTCCCGTTCTCGCCGGCCGCCGAAGTGGCGGGCATGATCGAGAGCATCGGCCCCGGCGTGACCGATCTGAAGGTCGGCGATCGCGTCGTCGCCTCCTGCGGCCACAATGGCGCGCGCGAAAAGATCGCATTGCCGGCGGCATCGATCGTGAAGATCCCCGACAATCTCGATTATGACCGCGCGGCCGGCATCATCATCATTTACGGCACCGCGCTGCATGCGCTGGAAGATCGCGCGAACCCGAAGCCGGGCGAGACGCTCGCGGTGCTCGGCGCCGCCGGCGGCACAGGCCTTGCGGCTTGCGAGCTCGGCAAGCTGATGGGCCTGAAGGTGATCGCCTGCGCCTCGTCGGACGAGAAGCTAGAATTCGCTAAGGCGCACGGTGCAGAACTCACGCTCAATTACGGCAAGGAAGATTTGAAGGAAGGCTTGCGAAAGCTCACCGGCGGCAAGGGCGTCGACATCATCTTCGATCCCGTGGGCGGCACCTATGCCGAGCAGGCCCTGCGCTCGATCGCTTGGGAAGGCCGCTTCCTCGTGATCGGCTTTGCCGCCGGCGACATTCCGAAGATGCCGCTGAACCTCGCACTGCTGAAGGGCTGCGACATCCGCGGCGTGTTCTGGGGCGCCTGGACCCGCCTCAACCCGGAAAAGAACCGCGCCAATCTCGAGAAGCTCGTGAAGTGGACAGCGGAGGGGAAGATCTCCTCGCATGTCGATCGCGTCTTCCCGCTGGCACAGACGGCGGATGCGCTGAAGGTGCTGGCGGGGCGTCAGGCCATGGGCAAGGTGATTTTGCGTCCGTGAGGGAAGGGTAGCGAAGACTCTCTCCCCGAGTCGTCCTGGCGAAAGCCAGGACGACGTTGGAGTTGGAGCGGCGCGCTGCTAGTGCGCGTCGCCCTCATCCACCCCGCGCTTCAGCGCGGCGCGGGCGGCTTCGCGATGTTCATTCGTGATGTGGCTGGCGACCATGCGGATCGCAGTGGCGAGCACGGCGGCGTCATCGGTGAAGCCGAGGATCGGCATCACGTCGGGAACGAAGTCGAACGGCAGGATGAAATAGGCGATCGCCCCGAGCAGCGAGGCCTGGACATGGCGCGGCGTCTGCCGGTCGAAGGCGCAGTAATAGGCGGCGAGCAGATCCTCCGCGAACGGCAGATGCGCGGCGACACGCTTCAGCTTGCGCCAGAAGCGGCGCCGAACGCTTTCACGATCTTCCGCGAGCCGGTCGGCCGGCTCGAAACCGACGCTGTGTTCGGCAGCCATGTTCGACAAACTCCCCGTTCCAGCCAAGGGCGGCATCGGGGGTGGCAGATCGCCGCATCCCGTGCTGATCACAAGATGGGGACTCGACCGGTCCCCGCAAGGCGTCAGCCTGGTGTCAGCTTGACGATGGCGTTCATCGCCCCGGCGAGCTCGATGTCGAGGGCGGTGACGCCGCCGGCGTCATGGGTCGACAGCACCACCTCCACCGTCTTGTAGACATTGCGCCATTCGGGGTGGTGGTCCATCTTCTCGGCGACCAGCGCCGCGCGGGTCATGAAACCGAACGCCTCGTTGAAATCCTTGAAGACAAAGGTTTTCCCGATCGCGTCGCGTCCCTGAACCTCGGTCCAGCCAGGTAGTCCGCCCAGCGCCTGCCTGCGCGCCTCCGCCGAGAGCCGTTCTGCCATCGTCGCCTCCGTCCTTTCAGGGGAACTTTACCCTAACACCGCACTGACGCCCCGGGTTCATACTGGATTAGACCCCATCCGCTAACCATGACGGAGATGTAACCCTGCCGGACAAGAAATTTGCTACACTTGCGGGCGTAAATCGCCGGCCAAGATGAAACTGAGCCTCAAGCGACTCTTCGGGAGATCGATGACCGGGGGATTGGACCTGGCCGAAGCGCCCACCCAGCCCTCGCCGCGATCATCGGCGCGGAAGACGGCGCTCGTGACTCTCGCACTGGTGCTCGCGATCGTTGGCGCGCTCGCCGGCGGCTACTATTTTGCCATGCGGCCGGTGACGCTGAAGATCGCGGTCGGCCCCGCCAACAGCGATGACGTCAAGGTCGTGCAGGCACTGACCCAGGCCTTCGCGCAGCATAAGAGTTCTGTGCGGTTGCGGCCGATCCAGACCGACGGCGCCACCGCCAGCGCCAATCTGCTCGCGGAAGGCAAGGCCGACCTCGCCATCGTGCGCGGCGATCTCGACGTGCCGAAAAACGCGCAAGCCGTTGCGACCCTGCGCAAGAATGTCGTGGTGTTGTGGTCCATACCCGTCAAAGGCAAGAAGAAGGGCGCGAAGATCACCAAGATCGCGCAGCTCGCCGGACATCGGGTCGGCGTGGTTGGCCGCACCCAGGCCAACGTCAATTTGCTCAAGGTGATCCTGCAGCAATACGGCGTCGATCCCGCCAAGGTCGAGATCGTGCAATTCCCGGCCAATGAAGTTGCCGAGGCGATCAAGTCGCAGAAGGTCGATGCCTACCTCGCCGCCGGTCCCGTCAACAGCAAGATCACTGCGGACGCGATCGCCACTTCGGCCAAGGAGTTCGGCACGCCGACTTTCCTTGCGATCGATTCCGCCGATGCGATTGCGCAAAATCATCCGGTCTATGAAGCGGCCGAGATTCCCGCGGGCACTTACGGCGGCTCGCCGGATCGTCCCGATGACGAGGTCAAGACCATCAGCTTCTCGCACCACATCGTGGCGCGCAAGGCTGTGTCCGAAACCACCATCGCGGCGTTCACGCGCCAGCTTTTCGCCGTACGCCAGCAATTGGTGACGGAATTCCCGCTGGCGGCGAAGATCGAAACGCCCGACACCGACAAGGATGCGGTGATTCCCGTGCATCCGGGCGCCGCCGCTTTCGTCGACGGCGAAGAAAAGACCTTCCTCGACAAATACAGCGATTACATCTGGTGGACCCTGATGGCGCTCTCCGCCATGGGCTCGATCGGCGCCTGGTTTGCGGGCTATCTGAAGAAGGACGAACGCGACAACAACAGCCATCTGCGCGAGCGGCTGCTCGACATGATTACCGCCGCTCGAAAAAGCGAAACGACCGAAGATCTCGATCAGATGCAGACCGAGGCCGACGAGATCCTGCGCGATACGCTGCGCTGCTACGACCACGGCGCGATCGAGGAAGGTGCGTTGACCGCCTTCAACATCGCGCTCGACCAGTTTCATGCGGCGGTTGCCGACCGCAAGGCGGTGCTGTTCAGCCTGCCGCAGAACCTGCAGCGCGCCGGTGCCCAATTCCGGGCCGCCGGCAACGCGTAAGCGCTTGCGCGCGTAATCGCTGCGTCACATTGTCTCAATATAGCGTCAGGCTTCACCGTGGCGGCCGCCCAGGGCGATCGCCACACGCGATATCGGGACCGTCTTCATGAACATCAAATTCTCCCGCCGCCGTTTCCTGACGAACA
Organism: Bradyrhizobium sp. Kon69; assembly: GCF_055807515.1. Lineage (NCBI taxonomy): Bacteria > Pseudomonadati > Pseudomonadota > Alphaproteobacteria > Hyphomicrobiales > Nitrobacteraceae > Bradyrhizobium > Bradyrhizobium sp. Kon69. The sequence goes on from NZ_JBVVOS010000010.1 coordinate 219,270, forward strand.
GTGCCGGCGCGCTCGGCGCGGTCGCAATGCCCCATCTCTCCCGCGCGGCCGACCGGCCGGCGGTGACCCACGGCGTGCAGTCGGGCGACGTCACCGTCGACAGCGGCGTGGTCTGGGCGCGCACCGACCGGCCCGCGCAGATGCTGGTCGAGGTGGCGACGACGGAGTCGTTCAGGGATGCCCGCGCACTGCCGCCGATCGCGGCGCTGCCCGAGAGCGACTTCACCGCGAAGATGCTGATCGAAAACCTGCCCGGCGGACAGGACATCTTTTATCGCGTCCGCTTCCGCGATCTTTCACACACCGCGGTGGCGGGCGAGCCGGTGACCGGCCGCTTCCGCACCGCGCCCGCCGACCGCCGCGACGTCAGCTTCGTCTGGGGCGGCGATGTCGCAGGACAAGGCTGGGGCATCAACCCTGATGACGGCGGCATGTTCACCTTCTCGGCGATGCGCAAGCACCGTCCGGATTTCTTCCTGCACTCCGGCGACACCATCTATGCCGACGGCCCTATCCAGTCCGAGGTGAAGCTCGCCGACGGCAAGATTTGGAAGAACGTCACGATCCCCGAAAAGGCCAAGGTCGCCGAGACGCTGGACGAGTACCGCGCCGCGCACAAATACAATTTCACTGACGACAATCTTCGCGCCTTCAATGCCGAAGTGCCGATCTTCGTGCAGTGGGACGACCATGAGGTGACCAACAACTGGTCGCTTTCGAAGGAGCTGCCGGCGACCTACAAGGAGCGCGACATCGCGCTGCTCGCAGCCCGCGCCGGCCGTGCCTTCCACGAGATGTATCCGATGCGCGAGAGCATCGTCGAGCCCGGCCGGGTCTATCGCCAGATCTCCTATGGTCCCCATCTAGACGTGTTCGTGCTCGACGAGCGCAGCTATCGCGGCCCGAACGGCCCCAACCTCGAAACCGCTTACGGCCCGGCCAGCTATTTCCTCGGCCCGGACCAGATCGCCTGGCTCAAGCGGGGCCTGTTGAATTCGCGCGCGACCTGGAAGGTGATCGCCTCCGACATGCCGCTCAGCCTCGTCGTGTCAGATACGGCAAAGGGTGGATCGGAAGCCATTGCGCAGGGCGACGGCCCGGTGCGCGGCCGCGAGTTCGAGATCGCCGACATCCTGCGTTTCATCAAGATGGCGCCGATCAGCAACACCGTATGGCTGACGGCGGACGTGCATTACGCCGCCGCGCACTATTACGATCCGAACAAGGCGCAATTCCAGGATTTCGAACCGTTCTGGGAGTTCGTGTCGGGCCCGCTTCACGCAGGCACGTTCGGTCCGAACGCGCTCGACAATACGTTTGGGCCGGAGGTGCGTTTCGTCAAGGCGCCGGGGAAAGACAGCCAGAACCTGCCGCCGTCCGCCGGCATGCAGTTCTTCGGTCACGTCAAGATCGACGGCGCTTCCGGCCAGATGACGGTGACCTTGCGCGACCGCGCCGACGTCGCGCTGTGGTCGACCACGCTCGATCCGAAACAGGCGTGACGCCGTATCGCTAGTCCGCGGCGCGGAGCTGGAGCGCCGCCTCCAGCGCGTCGCTCGAACACGGCTTCTGCAGACGCGGCTGGCTGGCGAATTGCGGCGGGATGCGCGCGTCAGCGCCGTAGCCGGTGACGAAGACGAACGGAATTTTCAGGGCCGCGAGCCGTTCGGCGACCGCAAAGCTGTTCTCGCGACTCAACCCGACGTCGAGCAAGGCGAATTCGGGGGCATGCGCCGCGATTGCGGCCAGCGCCTGCGCCACTGAACCTACCGTGCGCACGCTCTGCACGCCAAATCCGAGCAGGCGATCCTCGAAGTCGATCGCGATGATCGGATCGTCTTCGACGATGAGGACATCGGCGGGACAGTTTGAACCATCGGAAACAGCGGGTGCCATCATCGTAACTTGGAGCATGAGGTTTTCTCTGACTGGGATACCGGTCACGACGCCTGTACCCAGCGCGGAGGGTTCCCGGAACGAAACCACCACATCACAGTTGTCAGGTCTGTCTACTTGTGCACACAGGACCTCGTCGGAACTCGCTAATGTGGAGGCGGATGGGAGTTTGAGATGGACGCACGGACCAGCAACGCCACCGAGATCGACAGCCGGCCGACCAACAATCTGCTGCGGCGCTTGAGCGCGGCCGACTTCGCCCTGCTTGCGCCACATGTCATGCTCGAAAGCGCCGCGGCGAATGAATTGCTCTACAACCCCGGCGACGACGTCCAGGTCGTCCACTTTCCCTGCGGACCGTCGCTTGCAACCTTCCTCGTTCCCAATGAGGACGGCCGCGATGTCGAGACCATCCTGGTCGGCCGCGAAGGCGCGGTGGGCGGCATTGTCAGCGAGGGTTATCTGCCGGCCTACACCCGGATCTGCGTGAAATTCGGCGGGCCGTTTGTGCGAATTCACGTCAGCAAGCTGGAGGCCGCCAAGCAGCGCTCGCCCTCGTTGCGCCATGTCTTCGCTCGCTACGCCGACTGCATGCTGGCGCAGATCTTCCAGTCCACCGCCTGCAATGCCATTCACTCGATCGAGCAGCGCACCGCCAAATGGATGCTGGCGGCGATGGAGCGGACCGGCGACGAGAGCAGCGTGCCGCTGACCCACGAACAGCTCGCGACCCTGCTCGGCGTCGGCCGCAGCTATGCCAGCCGCGTGCTCCAGTCGTTCAAGGCCGAAGGCGTGCTCGACACGCGACGCGGATCGATCCTGGTCCGCAATCGCGAGGGCCTGCGCCTGCGTGCCTGCCGGTGCAACGAGGCCGTGAAGATGCACTTCGAAGAGGTGCTGCGCGGCGTCTATCCGACCGAGGAGCGGCAAGCCGGCTAGCTGCCTGCCTCGCTCCTCTTCGGGGATAAGAAACGGCCGCACTATCCCGCCGGGCGGGAACCTGGGCTAATGTCCCCCGCATGAGCGGGGCTTTCCTTCACACTCTTTTCGACATCGCAGCGTGGCTGGCTGCGGCCGTGGCGCTGTACTGGCTGTCGCGACAGGGCTTGCGGTTTCCGGCGCAATCCTTCGAGCGGTCCTACCTCGCCGCTTTGGTGTTCGGTGCGGGCCTCGGCGCCTATCTGTTCGGCTCCGCCAATCTGTGGCTGTCGGGCCAGAGCGGCATCGCGCGCTCCGTGGAAGGTGCGCTCGTCGGCGGCATCGCGGCGATCGAGCTCTACAAATGGTCAGCAGGGATCACGGTACGAACCGGCGCCCGTTTTGCGCTGCCGCTGGCGATCGGCATCGCGATCGGCCGGCTCGGCTGCTATTTCGCGGGCCTCGACGATTTCACCTACGGCACGCCGACGGCATGGCTCTGGGGCCATGATTTCGGCGACGGCATTCTTCGGCATCCCGTGCAGCTCTACGAAAGCGCCGCGATGGGCGTGTTCGCGCTGCTCTACGTGCTGGCGGTCTTGAACCGGAGCGCGTTTGTGATCACCAATGGTTTCTACCTCGTCCTCGTCTACTATAGCGCACAGCGCTTCCTGTGGGAATTCCTCAAGCCCTACGGCACGCTGATCGGCCCCTTCACGCTGTTTCACCTGCTGTCGCTGTCCATCCTGCTCTACGCCGTCGTCATGCTGGCGACGGCGCCCAAAGCGAGACCCATGCATGAACGCGCCGTTGCGTAAGTCGCGCCCCTACATTTTCTGGGGCCAGACCCAATCTCTCTGCGAGACCTGCCTGAAGCTGGTGCCGGCCAAGATCCAGATCCTCGACAACGAGGTCTGGTACGAGAAGCGCTGCAAGGAGCATGGCGTCCAGTCCACGCTGGTGTCGACGGACGCAGCCTATTGGCGCCTGTGCAAGGATTTCATCAAGCCCGGCGACCGGCCGCTCGCCTTTCAACGGCCTACCGAATTCGGCTGCCCCTACGATTGCGGCCTGTGTCCCGACCACGAGCAGCATTCCTGCCTGGCACTGATTGAGATCACCGAGCATTGCAATCTGACCTGCCCGGTGTGCTTTGCCGATTCCTCGCCGGCACGGACCAGCTTCACGCCGCTGGCCAAGATCGAGCGAATGCTCGACGCGCTGGTCGCGAGCGAAGGCGAGCCTGACCTGGTGCAGATCTCCGGTGGCGAGCCGACGCTGCATCCGGATTTCTTCGCGATCCTCGATGCCGTGCGCGCCCGCCCGATCCGCCATGTCATGATCAACACCAACGGCCTGCGTATCGCCCGCGAAAAGGATTTCGTGGCGCGGCTCGCCGAGAACAAGCGCCGGCTCGAGGTCTATCTTCAGTTCGACTCGCTCGAACGCGACGCACTGATCAATCTGCGCGGCGCGGATTTGCGCAAGATCCGTCAGCAGGCGCTGGAAAATCTCGAGCATTACGGCGTGTCGACCACGCTGGTCGCGACCATCAAGCGCGGCGTCAACGATGCCGAGATCGGCGACATCGTTCGCCACGCGCTGACCTGGAAATGCGTGCGCGGCGTCACGCTGCAGCCGGTGCAGGATGCCGGCCGCAACGAGAATTTTGACAAGAACACCGACCGCATCATGCTGTCGGAGATCCGCAAACGCGTGGTCGAAACCGGCGTATTCGGCGACAAGGACATGATCCCGCTGCCCTGCAACCCCGAAAGCATCTCGATCGGTTACGGCCTGCGCAACGGCGAGAAAGTGCTGCCGCTGACCTCGCTGATCCCGCAGGAGCAACTCGTCGCATTGCTGCCCAATACGATAAGCCCGGAGAAGCATCCGGCGCTGAGGGAGAAATTCATCGACCTGTTTTCGCTGTCCTCGGGACCGCTGAACACCAGCGAGCGCGTCTGCGAATTGCTGTGCTGCCTGCCGAGCTTCGAGGTGCCGCAGGGAATCACTTACGAGAACGTATTCCGCGTCACCATCGTGCAGTTTCTCGACCGCTTCAATTTCTGCGTCGGCAACGTCAAGCGCAGCTGCATCCATTTCGTCACCGAGAACGGCGCGATCATCCCGTTCGACACCTACAATCTGTTCTACCGGAACGGAAAGATCGACGGCATCCGCGCCGAACTGGCGGCGCAGTCAACCGAAGGAGCCCTGCAGGCATGAGCATCAGCGACACGCCGCCGCCAGCCCCTCCGGGACCGTCTCCTGCTCCGCCGAACAAGCGCAGCGGCTGCCTGACCGCGCTCATGGCGATCTTCGGGATCATCCTGCTGCTGCCCGGCGCCTGTGCACTCCTGTTCGGCGGAATATCCATATCCGACAGAGGCCGGATCGATTCCGACGTCGCGCCCCTGGTGTTCCTGGGCCTGGTCGTAGGGCTGGGCGGGGTCGCCCTGATCTGGGCCGCCATCAAGGGCCGGCGCGGCTGAGCCGGGCTTTTCGCCTAACCCCCGGGAATCCCCGGACAAAATTCAATCAACCAACGGCCAAAGAACACATTGTTTTTTGGCCGTTTTTGCCTATATTGCGCCGCAACGCGTAGGGTGCCCGGTCGATATGCCGGGCTTTCCCTTTTGGGCGGAAAGCGCCCCGTTTCCAGTCTTCAAGCGTTGTTTCGAGAAGAGGTCCCGGTCTGACCGGCGAGATCGCGCTTAACCCATTGTCCGACCGCAAAGAAGCTCACTCATGAACCTTCGCAACATCGCCATCATCGCCCACGTCGACCACGGCAAGACAACGCTCGTCGACCGCCTTCTCCAGCAATCCGGCACCTATCGCGAGAACCAGAAGGTGACCGAGCGCGCCATGGACTCCAACGATCTGGAGCGCGAGCGCGGCATCACCATCCTGGCCAAGGCGGCCTCGGTGCAGTGGAAGGACACTCGCATCAACATCGTCGACACCCCCGGCCACGCCGATTTCGGCGGTGAGGTCGAGCGCATTCTCAACATGGTGGACGGCGCGCTGGTGCTGGTCGACGCCGCCGAAGGCCCGCTGCCGCAGACCAAATTCGTGGTCTCCAAGGCACTCAAGGTCGGTTTGAAGCCGATCGTCGTGATCAACAAGGTTGACCGTCCCGACGCGCGGGCGACCGAAGTCATCAACGAGGTGTTCGACCTGTTCGCGGCGCTCGATGCCAGCGAGGAGCAGCTCGACTTCCCGATCCTCTACGGGTCGGCCAAGCAGGGCTGGATGGCCGAGAGCCCGGACGGGTCGCACGAAGCCGGCATGCAGCCGCTGTTCGACCTGATCGTGCGCCATGTCGCGCCGCCGACCGTCGAGGAAGGCCCGTTCCGCATGATCGGCACCATTCTCGAAGCCAACCCCTATCTCGGCCGCATCATCACCGGACGTATCTCTTCCGGTTCGATCAAGCCGAACCAGGCCGTGAAGGTGCTGGGCGCCGATGGCAAGACCATCGAGACCGGCCGCATCACCAAGATCCTAGCCTTCCGCGGCATCGAGCGCACCCCGCTCGACGAAGCCGAGGCAGGCGACATCGTCGCGATCGCCGGCCTGACCAAGGGCACCGTCGCCGACACCTTCTGCGATCCGTCGGTCGACACCCCGCTGGTGGCGCAGCCGATCGACCCGCCGACCGTGTCGATGTCCTTCATCGTCAACAACTCGCCGCTCGCCGGCACCGAAGGCGACAAGGTGACCAGTCGCATGATCCGCGACCGCCTGTTGCGCGAGTCCGAAGGAAACGTCGCGCTGCGCGTGGTCGAAGCCTCGGACAAGGACGCGATGGAAGTCTCGGGCCGCGGCGAATTGCAGCTTGCGATCCTGATCGAGACCATGCGCCGCGAAGGCTTCGAGCTTTCGGTGTCGCGTCCGCGCGTCGTGCTGCAGAAGGACGAGGCCACCGGCGCCACCCTGGAGCCGATCGAGGAAGTCGTCATCGACGTCGACGAGGAGCATTCCGGCGTCGTCGTGCAGAAGATGAGCGAGCGCAAATCCGAGCTGATCGAGATGAAGCCGTCCGGCGGCAACCGTTTGCGCCTGGTGTTCTACGCGCCGACACGCGGCCTGATCGGCTACCAGGGCGAACTGCTCACCGACACCCGTGGCACCGCGATCATGAACCGTCTGTTCCACGGCTACGCGCCGTACAAGGGCGAGATCCAGGGCCGCCGCAACGGCGTGCTGATCTCTAACGACCAGGGCGAAGCGGTGGCTTACGCCATGTTCAAGCTGGAAGATCGCGGCCCGATGATGATCGAGCCGGGCTGGAAGGTCTACAAGGGCATGATCGTCGGCGAGCATACCCGCGACAACGACCTCGAGATCAACGTGCTCAAGGGCAAGCAGCTCACCAACATCCGAACCACTTCGAAGGACGAAGCGGTGCGCCTGACCCCGCCGATCCGCATGACCCTGGAAAAGGCGCTGGCCTATATCGAGGACGACGAGCTGGTGGAAATCACGCCGAAGTCGATCCGCCTGCGCAAGCGCCACCTCGACCCGAACGAGCGCAAGCGCGCGGAAAAGTCCAAGGAAGCGGTGGCTTAAGGCCACTCGGACACACGACGAATGCGTCATGGCCGGGCTTGTCCCGGCCATTGACGTCTTCGATACTGGTGTCAATGACGTGGATGCCCGGGACAAGCCCGGGCATGACGATGAAATTGACCGCTATGTCCCTGCCCTCCTCCGTCGACGTCGCGATCATCGGTGCGGGCGCCGCCGGCCTTGGCGCGGCGCATGCGCTGGCAGGATCCGGCCTCTCCGTGATCGTGCTGGAGGCGCGCGACCGGCTCGGCGGCCGAGCCTGGACGGTGCAGGCCTCGCCCGAAGTCACCTTCGACGTCGGCTGTGGTTGGCTGCACTCGGCGGACAAGAATTCCTTTGTCGCGATTGCAAAGCAGCTCGGTTTCGAGGTCAACAAAGACCTGCCGCCCTGGCGCGAGCGCGCCTATGGCAACGCGTTTCCGAAAGCCGAGCGCGATGATTTCATGCGCGCAATGGACGCCTTCTATCAGCGGCTGTGGAAGGCCGCCCAGAAGGGCCAGGATGTCCCCGCGAGCTTGAGCCTGGAGCCGGGCAATCGCTGGAACGCCATGATCGACGCGATCTCGACCTACATCAACGGTTGCGAACTGAAGGACATGTCGACGCTGGACTGGGACGCCTATGAGGACAGTGACCTCAACTGGCGCGTCCGCCGCGGCTATGGCGCTCTGATCGCGGCCTATGGCGCGCCCTGCCCGGTGGCGCTGAACTGCAACGTCGCGCTGATCGATCATTCGAACAAGCGCATCCGCATCGAGACATCGCAGGGTACGCTGACCGCGGACAAGGTGATCGTCACCGTGCCGACCAATCTCATCACCAATGAGGCGATCCGGTTCTCGCCACCTCTCCCCGCCAAGGTCGATGCCGCAGCCGGCCTGCCGCTCGGGGTCGACGACAAGGTGACGCTGGCGCTCGACGATGCAGAGGCCTTCCCGAAGGAAGGTAATTTGCGCGGCGCCACGATGCGCACCGACATGGGCACCTATCATATCCGCCCGTTCGGCCAACCCTGTATCGAAGGCTTTTTCGGCGGCAGCTTTGCACGCGAGCTGGAGGACGCCGGCGAAGGCGCTCTTGCCGCGCAAAGCATCGACGAGATCGCAGGCTTGCTCGGCAACGACATCAGGCGAAAGCTGAAGCCGCTCTACGAGTCGCGCTGGGCGCACGACCCGTTCGCGAGAGGCTCCTACTCGCACGCGCTGCCGGGCCACGCCGGCGACCGTGCCGTGCTGGCGGCGCCGGTCGATGGGCGGCTGTTCTTTGCGGGAGAGGCGACGTCGCCGAACTTTTTCTCCACGGCGCATGGGGCGCGGGATTCAGGGGAGCGCGCGGCGCAGGAAGTGCTGGCGGTTCTAGGCAAACCGTAGCCATCCACTCGTCATTGCGAGCGCAGCGAAGCAATCCAGAATCTTTCCGCCGCGGCAGCCTGGATTGCTTCGCTGCGCTCGCAATGACGAATTACTCGATCACCCGCGCACGCAAATCGGCATCAGGCACGAAGCACGCATCGTACTTGCCGAAGATGCGGTAGCGGTTGCGCGCGACGAGGCTGTACACCGGGTCGCGCAACGCCTTCGGCACAGCGAATAGCGCACGCACCCAGCCCCAGCCAGGGAGCTGCGACAGCACCGTCAGCGCAGCGTCGGATTTCATGAAGACCTCGCCGCCATGAACCACGGCATTGGTGTCGGGATCAGCGGGATCGATGCCGAACGTGCGTGCGAGCCGGGCGCCATAGTCAGATTGGATCGGCGTGAAGCGAAATCGCTTCGCCGTATCACGTTTGGCGACGAACCGCACCCACCGCGAGCAGAAGATGCAGACGCCGTCGAACAGGATGACGTCATCGTCAGGCCATTTGGGCATCAGCGATTGTCCAACATCAAAAGCGCGACAAACATCAGCACGATCGCCGGTCCCGTCTTCACCAGTGCACCGAGCGGCTCGATCCAGAGATCCGGCGTCAGGATCGCGGCACCAAACATATAGCCGAGCGAAGCCATGATGCCCGCAACGAGTCCGATCGCGGCGGTGCGGCGGAAGGCGATCAGCACCCCAATGCTCATGTCCATCAGGCTGGTGCCGATGGTGATGGGATCGACCAGCGCCGACGGAAAGTTGTGCGCAGTCAGGATTCCGGCGGCGGCACCATAGGACACGAACAGCGCGATGCAGCCGGAGACGCACCAGAACACGACAAGGCTCGCGAAGATCAGCGTCTTCACCAAAAACATCCGCGCGAACCACTTATCCTGGATCGTGGCGGGGTGGCGGCCGACCGTCTGAGCCAGTGATTTCGGCACGATGCCCGTGGCGGCGATCCATGCCGAGGGATCGCCGCTCACGCCGCGGCGCAGCTCGGCGATGGCCGTGGAACGCATCGGCGGCATCCAGCCAAGATAGTTGGCGACGTCGCCGCCTTTCGCGCCGAGATCGAGCATGAAGGACGGCATCGCGACGCGCAGCCAGCCGGCCGTGCCGAACGCGATACGAAACTGCTCGATGACGCCAGCCATTGTGATCGGTTCGACCTGCATCAGGTCCCAGTTCACAGCCTTCACCGATGCGTCGTCGATATCGCGCGCGGCAAGCCAGGCAATGGTGGCGGAAATATCCTCGGCAGCAACGGGCTGGAACGGCGTCGCCATCTCCTTCTCCGGCAGGTCGAGCGGGGAGGCCGCAAGCGCGCGGAGCATCGCGCTGCCGCCATAGGCCGACGGCGCGACCACGAAACCGGGCCGCAGGATGGCGTGGGGAATGCCGGAAGCCGCGATCAAACGTTCGGCCTCACGCTTCGTCGTTGCGAACGCGGTTCGATCCTCGCCCGCGGTCCCGGGAATCGAGATGTGCACCAGCCGGATCGCACGGCCGCTGCCGCCAATCGCCTGAAGCAATCGTGCGACGAGATCCCGATGCACCGCGTTGGTGTCGCTGCCGGGTCCGTCCTGGAGCACACCTAGGCAGTTCACGACGACATCGACCGCGTGCTCGCCGAGGAGGTGCGCCAGCGCGGCTACGTCGAGCGAGAGGATCGGCAGCTCGACTTCCAGTGCGCCCATCTTCTGGGCGGGCGACAGGCTGCGCGCCACCCCGATCACGCGAAATCCCTGCGCGCGAAGATCGTCGGTGACGTAGCGGCCGATCAGGCCTGAGGCACCGAGCACGAGAATGGTTCGCTGGCTCATGACCTCCCTCAAAACGGTTTTGCGATCATCAGCCAGAGGATCAGCATCGTGGCCCCGAAGCCGGGGAAACCGAACGCGAACCAGCGGCGAAACAGGACGAAATAGCGCTCCGGAAGCGCGCCACGCTGCTCGGCGGCCTTCCGCGCGAGATCGCGCATCTCGATCTGCATGAAGATCACGGGGATCCAGAACAAGCCAGCAATTGCGTAGAGCGCAAGCGATGCGAGCAGCCAGCGCTCGGCGACCGACGTTGCCGAGAGCATCATCAGCAGGCCGCCCGTGACCGGCTGGAGGATCACGGCGGACAACGTGAAGATCGCATCCGAGACCACCACCACCGAAGCGGTACGCGCGATGAACGCCACGTCGTTCGTGCGATGCGCCATCAGCATAAAGAAGGCGATACCGGTTCCGGTACCGAGGATGACGATAGCGCCGAGCACATGCAGATATTTGATGAGGAAATATAACGTCATGGCTTTTTGCCAGCCGCCGGCTTCAGCGCGCGATCGAGTTCGGCACTCGCGGCTTTGACGCCGGCCTCGGTTTCGATCATCCAGTGGCCCTCGCTACCGACGGCCGGTGTCGTGCGGAAGTCGACCTTGCCACCGCCGCCGCGAAACGCATCGACCAACGCAAGCGAAAATGCCGGTGCAAAGTAGCTGTCATTGGCGGCGACGAGCCACGTGACGGGGATGCGCGCGGCCTTGCCGAACTCAGCCGCCGCCGCGAGAAGCGTATGCGGCGCGCAGATCCGGTTCGGCTCGTCATTGGCATGGCCGCCGCGGCCCGGCGCAATGGCGATGATGGCGGAGATCGCCTTCGGATCGGCATTCGCGAGCGCCAGCGCGCCCCAACCGCCGGCGGAATGTCCGATCACGATTGCGGCGTCCTTGCGGATAAAATCCTGCTTTCGCAGATCCTCCAGCGCGAGCGCGATTTCGTCGGCCGTTGCGCGGCCCGAGCGCAAATAGTTCGCCTCGTCGCAGCCCCCCTGGTCCTCGACATAGCGGCCGCCTGTTACGCCATGGCCGAGCCGTTCCGGCACCAGCACGGCGAAGCCGCGCACGACGAGGAACGCAGCGAGTGCGCGGTATTCCGGCTGAGACATTTGCGCGCGCCGCAACCCATTTTGCGTCGAGGCATGCGCGATCACCGCAAGCCGGAACGGGCCGGCACCCGGCGGACGAAACAGCAGGGCATGAGCGGCGATGTCGGTATCCGGCGACGGCACGCGCCATTGCTGACGGCGAAACGGATCGCCCTCCGCTCCGGACGAACCAAAAATGACCTGAGCGCACACCGGCGGCGCCGTCAGCAAGGCCAGCAGAGCCAGAAGCACGAGAATGTTGGGGAGCCGCATGAATTGCCGGAGGCGAGAAACTGCGACGGTCACACTAGTAGGAACGAATCAATATCGGCAGACTTTCTGCGTTGCCATTGCCGTTCATTCGTTGCCGCAAAGCAGTTTTGCACCGGTGCAGAGCACTCGGGTGCCATTCGAATCGGCGTCTTGTCTTTTTTCGGTACAACATGGTTCAAATACTGATGCAGAAAGTCCACAGGTTAACCGATAATTAAGGATAGGTCTTGCCGCCGGCGCGGCGACTTGGTTTGATCACGTCCATGAGCACAACCCTGATCGAGGTCCGGCCGGCCAAAGCCGCAGATGCAACTGCGGTGGCGTCCACCCATGACGAAGCCTGGCGCTCCGCCTATCAGGGCATCATTCCCGGCGCCGAACTGGAAAAGCTGATCAACCGCCGCGGTCCGCAATGGTGGGACAGCGCGATCCGCAAGGGCAGCCGCGTCAGCGTGCTGGTGTTCGGCGACAAGATCGCAGGCTATGCCAATTACGGCCGCAACCGCGCCCGCAGCCTGCATTTCGACGGCGAGGTCTACGAGCTCTATCTGCGTCCCGAATTCCAGGGTTTGGGCTTTGGCCGCCGTCTGTTCACCGCGGCCCGCCGCGACCTTATGCAGAGCGGCCTGAAGAGCATGGTGGTGTGGGCGCTCTCGGACAACGATCCGGCCACCGAGTTCTACCGTGCCTTGGGCGGCCGCATGGTGGCGCGCTCCTCGGAGCGTTTCGGGCCGAAGTCGCTCGACAAGGTTGCCTTCGCTTGGACCAATTGAGCTGCTGAAGTCCGGCCGGCAGCATTTTCCTTCCGTCGATACCGCTGCCTTTTGAGCCGGTGATCGCCGGATTCATTATTTCACAAAAACGCGATGGATCGGCGGGCCAAGCCCGCGTATGACAGCGCCAAAATCGCTGCCGGGTGCGATTTAACCTCGGCAACAACGGAGCCTTGAATGCGTATCGATGCGATCTCGATCGGGAAAAACGTCCCCCACGACATCAACGTCATCATCGAAGTCCCCGTGGGCGGCGAACCGATCAAATACGAGATGGACAAGGAAGCCGGCACGCTGGTGGTCGACCGCTTCCTCTACACTCCGATGCGTTACCCCGGAAACTACGGCTTCATCCCGCACACGCTGTCCGATGACGGCGATCCCTGCGACGTCCTCATCATCAACACCCGCGCCATCATCCCAGGCGCGGTCATGAGCGTGCGCCCGGTCGGCGTTCTGTTCATGGAAGACGAGGCCGGCGGCGACGAGAAGATTCTGGCGGTGCCCTCGTCCAAGCTCACCCAGCGCTACGACAAGGTGAAGTCGTATTCCGACCTGCCGGACATCACGCTCCAGCAGATCCAGCACTTCTTCGAGCACTACAAGGATCTCGAACCCGGCAAGTGGGTGAAGATCCTGCGCTGGGGCGGCCCCGAGGATGCGCACAAGCTGATCCTCGAAGGCATCGATCGCGAGAAGAAGAAGAACGGGTAAAGCTACCGCGTCGAGCGATGGTGTGCTCCCTCGCCCCGTTCTTACGGGGAGAGGGTTGGGGTGAGGGGCTGCTGCCGCATAAACGGCAACAGTCGGACTCGCGGAGAGCCCCCTCACCCGATCGCTTCGCGATCGACCTCTCCCCGCAAGCGGGGCGAGGTGAAGAAAACCTACACCGCCGGCTTCGGCAGCCCTGCAATCGCGCAGGCCGCGCGCAACGTGTTCACCAGCAGGCAGGCGACTGTCATCTGACCGACGCCGCCCGGCACCGGCGTGATGGCGCCGGCTACGGTGAGCGCTTCCTGATAGGCAACGTCGCCGACGAGACGCGTCTTTCCGTCGTCCTTCGGGATCCGGTTGATGCCGACGTCGATCACGGTCGCCCCCGGCTTCAGCCAGTCGCCGCGCACCATCTCGGACTTTCCGACCGCGGCGTAGACGAGATCGGCGCGCTTCACGAGCCCGGGCAGGTCGCGCGAGCGGGAATGCGCGATGGTAACCGTGGCGTTCTCGTTCAGCAGCAGTTGCACCAGCGGGCGGCCGACGAGGTTGGAGCGGCCGATGACGATGGCGTTCATGCCTTCGAGCGAAGCATGCACGCTCTTGGTCAAAATGATGCAGCCGAGCGGCGTGCAGGGCGACAGCGCCTCCAAACCGCCGGCGAGGCGGCCGGCATTGTTCGGATGCAGCCCGTCGACATCCTTGGCGGGGTCGATGGCATTGACGACGGCCTCGGTGTTGAGGCCCTTGGGCAGTGGCAATTGCACCAGAATACCGTGCACGGCGGGATCGCGGTTGAGTTTTGCGACCAGCGCCAGGAGATCTGCTTGCGAGACGTCGGCCGGCAGCTTGTGCTCGAACGAGGCCATGCCGGCGGCCTGGGTCTGGGTGTGTTTCGAGCGGACATAGACCTCGCTCGCGGGGTCGCTGCCGACCAGCACCACCGCGAGGCCCGGTACCAGATTGTGCTCGCGTTTGACGCGTGCGACCTCGTCCGCGACGCGGGCGCGAAGTTCCGCGGCGATGACTTTTCCGTCGATGATCTTGGCGGTCATGTCAATTTCCTCAGTCTGTCGATTTGGCTGATGCGAGCTGGCGCAGGGCTTCGCCGAGCCGCGCCGGATCGCCATCGACCGCGATCTGCTTCAGCCGCGAGGTCGCTCCCGACAGGAGTTTGACGCTGGCCTTGGGCACGCCAAGCGATTTCGCCAGCAGCACCAGAACGGCCTTGTTAGCCTCGCCGCCATCGGCGATGGCGCGCACACGCACCTTGAGCACGCTGCGGCCATCGGAGAGCTGCTCGATCCCGTCGATGTCGTCGCGGCCGCCGCGCGGCGTCACCCGCAGCGCGACGCTGATTCCTGCGGCCCCGTAACGCCAAGGTTCCTTGATGACAAGGTTCTTTGGCAACCCGGGGCGCTCCAGCCTGCTTAGATCACGTTCGGGTAGATGTAATACAGGATCACCCGCTCGATGAACATGATGAGCAGGATCAGGATGATCGGCGAGATGTCGAGGCCGCCGAGGCTGGGCAGGAAATTGCGGATCGGCGCCAGGACCGGCTCCGTGATTCGGTACAGGAACTCCGCCACCGCCGACACGAACTGGTTGCGGGTGTTTACGACGTTGAAGGCGATCAGCCAGGACAGGATCGCGGACGCGATCAGCAGCCAGACGTAGAGGTCGAGCACGATGATGACGATGTCGAGAACGGCACGCATGGCTTTTAAAGACTCTGGCTTTGGTCGGGATTGACGTCTTTTGCTAGATATCGGTTCCCCCCGGTCCAAACAAGGGAAGTCGGTGCCGGGATGGCTAAAACCGGGTTACAGCCGTCCTTGACTTGACCTTGGCGGGGACTTAAATGGCGCCCGGTTGTCGGCCGCATTGACCAGAGCGGCCTACAAAAGGGGCCATAGCTCAGCTGGGAGAGCGCGTCGTTCGCAATGACGAGGTCGGCGGTTCGATCCCGCCTGGCTCCACCAGCCTTCGCTCGCTTCGCGAGCTACGGCTAGGCAAGCCCGGAAGGTCTCTCGCAGCGAAGTGAGCGAAGGCTGCCCCGCCATAGCCCGAAGGGCGACGGCGGGCTCCATCCGAATCCCTCCCCCTACTTCCCCGTAAATCTCGGCGGCCGCTTCTCCATGAAGCTTGCGACCCCCTCCCGGAAATCGCTGCCGTTCAGCGCCACCATCATGTCCCGGTTGGCTTCGATCGTCGCCTCCGCCAGCGTCTGGAACGGCACCTCGTAGAGCTGCCGCTTGATCACGGCCATCGCGCTCGGCGAGACGAAATCGGCGAGGTCGCGCGCATAGGCATAGGTCTCCTCGCGGAGTTTTTCCGGCGAGCAGAGCCGGTTGACCAGCCCGATCCGCAACGCCTCGTCACTCGAAACGCGGCGCGCCGAGAGCAACAGATCCATCGCGTTGGCGTGGCCCACGATTCGCGGCAGCATCCAGCTAATGCCGTGCTCGGCGATCAGGCCGCGCCGCGCGAAGGCGGTGGTGAACACGGTGTTGTCGGCGGCAAAGCGCAGGTCGCAATAGAGCGCGTGGACGAGGCCGATGCCGGCGGTCGCACCGTTGAGCATGGCGATGACGGGCTTTCCGATCGACGGGTAGAAGCCGTAGCGCGTCTGCCAATCGGGCCGCCGGTTCATGTCGAACGGCGGCAGGTTCGACGCGCGCCTGACATCATCGGGGTCGAGCCCCTCCAATGCATCCATGTCGGCACCGGCGCAAAAGGCGCGGCCCGCGCCGGTGATGACGATGACGCGGACATTGTCATCGGCGCTCGATGCTTCCATTGCATGGCGCACGTCGCGCTCCATGATGGGCGTCCACGCATTCATGCGGTCGGGACGGTTGAGCGTGATGGTCGCGACCTTGTCGCTGACATCATACAGAATGTGTTCGTAGGCCATGGCGCTCTCCCTTTGTTTGCCGGCACGCGTTCGCGCGCGCTCGTTGACAATGAGCCTAGCATACAAACGGATGAGAAGAGCTTGCGCCAAGAACCTGCGTTAAGGACCTGCTAAGGCGCGATCACTCGGCGGCTTGCGCCAGAACCGGTCGGCGCGTCAGCCAGCCGTCGATGAAGTGATCGAGCCAGGCGCGTTCGGCGGCATCGTAGACGGCACGATCCGCGAAATGATGATGCCGCTGCCGCGCGCCGGGCGCGCTGAGGCCGTCATAGCCGCGCGTGGTCCAGCGATGCATCATCGCGTAGGTCACGTCAGGATGGAACTGCACGCCGAAAGCGTTGCCGGTGCGGAATGCCTGCACCGGAAAATCATCGCCTTCGGCAAGCAGTTCAGCGCCGACCGGCAACTCGAAGCCCTCGCGATGCCAGTGATAGACCCGCGCCGGCCAATTCGGGCAGAGCCCGTGTCCCGCTGCTGTCGGGCGAATCGGATAGTAGCCGATCTGGGTCAGCGCATCCGCATGCGGCGCGACGCGAGCCCCCAACTGCTTCGCCAGCATCTGCGCGCCGAGGCAGATACCGAGGAACGGCCGCTGTTCGCGGAGCGGAATTTCGATCCAATCGATCTCGCGGCGGATGTAGTCGTCCGGATCGTTGGCGCTCATGGGACCGCCGAAGACCACAGCGCCGGCATGCTGGTCGAGGGTCTCGGGCAGCGGATCGCCGAAACGGGGACGGCGGATGTCGAGGCGATGGCCGAGCGCGCGCAACGCATTGCCGACGCGGCCGGGCGTCGAGGATTCCTGATGCAGGATGATCAGAACCGGCAACCGGGTTTCGGAGGCGGCGACATCAGGCGTCCTTCTGGGGAAGGGCACCACTTCTGCGCCACCAAACCTGTTCGTCCGGAACGACATGGTCTCTGCGAGTGCTATCGGTTCAGACCGCCAGCATAACTAAGCGATCGTTAATTTCGTGTGAGCTTGCGCACACACACGTCCGAAAGAAAGCAAGCTCCGGGCCACGACGGACCGAGAGCTCTCTTTACTGTCTTTGCCTCTGAAACCGGCTGGTAGCCGATAGGATGAAGCCGCGCGGGAAGAAACGCAGCGCAAATGGCACGATCTTGATGCCCAGACCCGGGAGCACTGCCCGCTTATTGGCCATCAGCCCGCAATAGGCCTGCCGTGCGACATCGGCGGCAGGAACATTGAGAAGGGCCGTATCATGGCCGGACCCGACGCCGGCGCGCGCTTGGAATTCGGTGGGCACCGGGCCCGGGCAAAGGACGGTGACGCGAACGCCGTGCGGTGCAAGCTCCGCCCGCAAGGCCTCGGTGAAGGAAATGACATAGGCCTTGGACGCGTAATAGACCGCCATGCCGGGGCCGGGCAGATAGCCCGCGACCGATCCGACGTTGAGAAGACCGCCCTTGTTCCTGATGAGCTGATCGGCAAAGCGCAGCGACAGATCCGTCAGGGCCCGGACATTGACATCGACGATGCCGAGCTGCTCGACGCGGTCGCGCTCGATTGCGTCACCAAATACGCCGAAGCCGGCATTGTTGACGAGATGGTCGAGCTCGACGCCTTCGGCGACGAGTGCGGCCGCGATCTTCTCGCCGGCCTCCGCATCCTCGAGATCGCAGGCGATCACGATCGGCTTCTTGCCGCCCTTGGCGGCGAGCTCGTTCGCGAGCGCCTCGAGCCGGTCCGCGCGTCGCGCCGTCAGCGCAAGACGATGTCCGTTCGCGGCGAACACACGCGCCAGCTCCATGCCGATGCCCGCCGAGGCACCGGTGATCAACGTTACCCGCTCAGTCACGATCGAAGTCTCTTGAATTGAAGTTTTTTGGCCCCGCAATGCTGGAACCAGAGCATAGGCCGAGCGCGACAGGCAAGCGGCGCTGACAGCATGGCCATTCGAGCGGGTGACAGGGGGCGCAAAAACCCGGGATTTACGGACGAATCCGGAGTCGAGACGGCCGGGGGCTACATTAAAGTTTCGTCATGTGTCGCCACAACCGTCAATTGGCGGTGCTGGCAGAGATCACCCACCGAGCGCGCTGTCCTTGACCTGACCACCGGCACGATCTGCGACCGCGTGCTTCAGGTCGATCCGGTCGCGCTGGGCGATCCCGAGCAGGTCCGAGGCGCGCCAGACCACATTGTCCTCGAACTCGGTGACCTGGCCGTCGGCGTAGACCAGCTCCCACATCATCTGGACGACCCGCTTGCGGCCCTCTTCGTCGAGCGAGCGCATCATGATGCTGGTGAAGTGATAGAGGTCGACCGCCTCACCCTCGACCTCCGTCGCATCCGCGATCAGACGATCGGCAGTGCCGCGATCGAGCCCGAAGTGGCTTTCAATCAGGCTGTGCAATTTGCGCTGCTCGGCAGCCGTCGGCTGGCCGTCCAGCGAGATCACGTGAACCAGCAGCGCGGTCGCCGCCAGCCGGTAATCACTGTCACCGAACGCGCGGTCCTGGGCATGGGGAGCAACAATGTCGGCGATGAATTGGCGCAGGCCGTCGAGCATAAGGTCCTACCGAAATCGATGAAGCCGCGGAGCGCGGCCGCTACCAGCATTATATGAGCAGGAAACTCAACCGGCGCAACGTGCGTCAGTTCCGCGCGCCGCATTACGTTTCGGCAATCTCTTCGCCGTTGCCGGGTTGACGGCGAAGGTTTGGCGCGAACCTGCCTCCGCCGTCATTGCTGTGCATGTCCACTAATTCGCTGATCGAGTGGCGTGTGTCTTGGTCTCGGCAAATTCCTTTGGAGTTTTGCCGCTGA